>NZ_AHVZ01000024.1:0-64461 GCF_000247495.1 Psychrobacter sp. PAMC 21119
AAAATAGTATGTCCTGCCTCTTCAAGAAGTACTTTGGTATCAAGCCGTTTGTGGAAGGTGGCATTGTCCATGACAATAACACTATTCTTGGGTAGTTCAGGTACTAACAGTTGTGTCACCCAACTGTGAAAGAGATTGCTATCGATGCTACAGTCATAAAGCCCGACCGCGAATAGTTGGTTGTTACGAATGGCACCAATGGCATTGGTCTGATTTTTTAACTGCCAATTATATTCACCAAAGCACTTTTGACCTTTGTAGCAATAGCCGTGAGGTCTATTGTCATGAGACTTAAAGCCACTCTCATCTAGGTAGATGACGGGTCTATCTTGGTCTTCAAATTGATGCAATTGCTCAAGGAATACGCGCCTTAATTCGATATCTGCTTTTGGATGATTAAGTGTCTTTTTTTTGAGAAATACCCAGTCTTTTTAAGGCCATACCAATGCCTCTTGGACTACAACTAAGCCTGATAGCACGCTCATGATGATAGCTGTCAGGATAGGTAGCCACATCTTCTATCAGTTTTTGGTTGTCAATTTTTAAGGGACGAAAAACACGTTGCTTGCGCTTAGGGTTTTTCTTCCAACGTTGTATAGTCGCTGGGCTAAGTTGATATTCTGCTGCAAGTTCTCGAAAGCTATCACCTTCCTCAAGCTTGCTTAGTATCATTTGTCTGTAATCTTCTGAGTATGCCATTTGATTAGTGTACTTGTTCTATTTTGCTTTTACTATAATATCGAAACTGACATCAAAAATAAAAAAGTCCGCTTATAGGCGGACTTTTTCGTCAAAAATATGATTAAGAATATCGGTGTAATTTTGAACGAACCTCGAATCAATTAACCCTAATGCCATAGTCGGTTCAAGAACATTCAGGTACAAGGAAGGCAAGTTAAAGCACTACAAATAGTAGACTGAACGAGCCTGCCACCGTACCTGATTTATAGTGGATTGACTATATTAAGCAAGCAAGACATCACCATGCTCATCACGTAAGTTATTTTTCATCATTTTCCCTGCGCCGTTGAGCACAATATTATCTACAAAGACGACTTTATCAGGTATTTGCCAACTGGCCACTTTACCTTTATAGAACTCAAGAATCTGCGCTTCATCTACTGCCGCATCTGCTTCTTTGACGACAATTAAGACTGGACGCTCGCCCCACTGCTTATGAGTCGCTGCAATCGCTGCGGCCATCTTAACCTCTGGATGCTCCACAGCGATATTTTCTAATTCCACAGAAGATATCCACTCGCCTCCTGATTTGATCAAATCTTTTGAGCGGTCACGGATATTCATATAGCCGTCAGCATCAATCGTGGCGATATCACCGGTATCAAACCAGCCATCTGCAGTAATGGCATCTTTATTTTCAGTAAAATAATCATCAATGACCCAATGCCCACGAATCTGCAAGCGCCCTTGTGACTCGCCATCTTCAGCAACTGGCTTATCTTTTTGTTCCGTATCCATCAGACGTATCTTGACACCATAAGGAGGCCGACCTTGCGATTTACGCAGCTCATTAATTTCTTCTTTACTGAGCGACTTGTGCTTGGCTTTTATCTGATTCATCGTGCCGAGCGGACTGGTCTCAGTCATGCCCCAACCATGTATCGCATCACAGTTAAAATCCTCTCTAAAGGTTTTGATAATTGATGGCGGACATGCTGCACCGCCGACGATTGTACGCGTCATACTGTCCAGCTTACTGCCTTTGTTTTTGGCAGCGGTTAGCAGACTTTGCCAAATAGTTGGCACACCCAAAGCCACAGTCACTTTATAGTCATCAATTACTGCGACTAAGCTGTCACCATCAAGATTTGGACCGGGCAATATCAAAGAGCAGCCAGTCAGGGCAGCGGCATAAGGCGTGCCCCACGCGTTGACATGGAACATCGGCACTACTGGTAGCAAGACATCTTGGGCAGACAACGAGGACACATCGGGCATACACAAAGCCATCGCATGCAGAACTGAGGAACGATGAGAGTACAAAATGCCTTTGGGATTGCCTGTCGTTCCTGAGGTATAACAGAGTGAGCTTGCAAGTTTTTCATCAAACTGCGGCCAGTAAAAATCAGGGCTATTATCTGCCAGCAACTCATCAAAGAACAGAGCATTCGGTAACTGCTCCAAGACTTTTTCGTCTCTATCACCCAAATAAATAAAGTGCTTAATGCCTTTGATATGCTCTTTGATAGCGGTAATTAGTGGCAAAAAAGTAATGTCAAAGAATAAAGCTTGATCGTCCGCATCGTTAATGATGTAGGCAAGCTGTTCGGGGAATAAACGGGGATTAATAGTATGGCAAATCATACCGCTACCCGAGATTGCGTACCACGCTTCTAGGTGACGGCGATTGTTCCATGCCAAGGTTGCGATGCGCTCTGATGACTTAAGTCCCAGTGCTTGTAGCGCATTTGCCAAACGTTTTGAGTTATTGGAGACGGTCAACCAATCACTCTTGGTCATCTCGCCATTGACTTCTTTTGACAAGATAGCGGTATCACCATGATATTGGGCGGCGTGCTCAATGAGGCTGCTAATGAGCAGCGGCTGATACATCATTTTTCCTAACATCTGAATATCCTTATAGTGATTTTAGTGCTCGTCCGTGGGCATATTTTATATATGGAGCCTCATCAGTATACGTCAGTCTGAACAGTTAGAAAAATTAATTTCGTCTGATGGAAATAAAGGATAGATCTTTTTTTCTTAATTAAGTAGCCGTTGTAGATGTCCTTATCAGTCTCTTTATTAGCGCTTTCAAGACTGCCTATTACGTGTTCGTTCATCGGATGAACATGCTTATTTACACTTATGTTTGCCCGTTATTTTCTAGAAATATACTGTCTCAACTTACTTTCAACAAGACATATTAAAAAACGAAAGTCCGCACCTGTTTATGACCCAGACTGCAATACAGCATCAGGTAAGCTTTGTACCGCTCTGTTTGCCGCGTCAATAGCCCCAGCGACATAGCCAGGAAACTGCGCTGACCATTCGCTACCGCAACCAGTCAGACTGTCTTGCCACACACCTGTTGTTGGCTTGGAAGCAGGTGCTACTGCATGCTGACCTGCGCCACTGGCATCAGCAGGCATCGCCGTAAATGGATCTTGCGCCCAGTCTTTGATATATTCAGCTTTTGGAGTACCTGCTTGCACACCAAATAGACGTACCATCTGCGCGCGGCAATGTGCTTTTAGCTCCATCTCTGAGACACTTTGGCGCACTTGCGCAGGGACGCCAAAGAAACCAAACACAGCGCCTTCACCCTCTACCAATGAGGCATCATGTATCTCAGTGAGCGGCCCTATCGCACTTCGTGCTGCACCCGAGAGACCGTTATCTCGCCAAAAGGGCGAATCATAAACGGCCACATACTTGGCATGTGGCGCCATCCAAGTGACGGTCTCTTGCCACTCCATCGCTAAATCGTGCGGTAAAGCAGGTTCAAATACGATATTACTAATCGCCAACCGAGGTGGTAGCGCAAGTAGTACATGCTGTGCTTGATAAGTGATGAGCTGACCAGCCTTGATATGTTCAGAGCCACACTCGCTGTCTATTTTAATATGCTGACCAGTCTTGGTTAAGCGCCTTACTATCTGACCCTTAACGATACGCTTGGCATCTAAGCGAGCGTATAAAGCATCAGTTAGCGCCGTCATTGCACCCACGAGGCGCATGGATGGTGGTGAGCTCTGATAGCCTGGCGCACGGATAGGCAACTCACTGGCGCCACGTTCAACCATCATGTCGCCTGCTTCAAATTGAGCGAAACGTGGTAAACCTAATGCCTCGATAAGACTGCTCAGCTGTGGCTGATACTCCGGCCAAAACCAAGACGGCCCTAAATCAAATCCGTCGTTTGATTTTTCATGATCAACACTTTGGCTGCTAGCATTCATATCTGCTGATGACTTGGCAATAGCAATGCGACCGCCCAATCTATCACGAGCCTCTATCAATATATAGTCGATGCCTTTTTGCTCTAATAAAAATGCCGCATATAGACCGCTTAAGCCACCGCCAACAATCACAATAGGTACATCTTGCATATAAAATTATTCCTACTTAGTTGAGATTATTCAGCCAATAACTTAGTCAGCATCTCATCTATCTCAACCTTAAACTCTTTATCTTCAATCTTATTGGCCGTGATTTTGGCATTTTGTAGACTTTGAATAGCCGCTTCTTTGTTACCTGTCTCAAGCTGTAACACCGCCATAGAAAAAGCAATCGACGACAGATGATCTTTCGAATTGATTGCCGTGGCTTTGGTTAGTGCTTTGTCATAAATGACCAGTGCTTCGTCCAAGTCTTCTGTAAAGTCAGCCAACGTCTCCCACTGCTCTGGATGGTCTTTGTCCGTATTTTCATTGTCGGTACAGATGGCTTTTAAGTCGGCATAAAATCCATCAAATGCTTCTTGATTACCGATACGATCAGCCTCTAGTAATTCTTCTGCCAATTTATAAATAGATTTATATATTTTGGTATTGATCATTGCTTACAACCTTTTATTGACTTGGGTATAGATTATTTGGTTAGGATTATAACGTAATTCTAGGGCGTGTCCTCATTTTAAAAATGGTGATAAAAATGAGATAAATTGCAGTCAAACAAGGAAAATAGCGCAGATAATATCAGGATATTAACCAGCTATTTAACGATGTTTGGCAAAATTTAGCCATTTTTAGCCCGTTTAGATATGATCAATTGAATTGAGGACACGCCCTAGCGAGCGGCTCAGATGATTGCCACAGAAAAGGACACGATATTTATATGGCTGTTATTAAGATTGCTATGAACCTTATTAGGGTTGCTATTGAGGCTATAACTCTCGCCAGTGCAACCAAAGCCGCGTATCTAGCTCAAACTGATGATATTCAGGCTCCATATGGCAGCATAATTGATAAAAAGCTTTGTTATGGTCATGCTCTTTAAAATGCGCCAACTCATGCACGACGATCATGCGCAAAAACTCAGGCGGTGCTTCTTGAAACAAGCTGGCCACCGTGATGCTGTTGTGCGATTTGAGCTTGCTACCTTGTATGCGAGACTGGGTGGTATGAATACCTAGCGCATGTTTGAGAACTTTTAACTTGCTGCTATAGCTGACATTCGATAGCTGTCCCACTTTGCGCATATACTGATTTTTAATATCATTGATATACTGATAAAGAGCCTTATCACTTTTTATTTGGTGCTGAGTGGGATACTTTTTTTCTAGATAAGCACCCAAGTTACCATCGCTAATAAGCAATGCCGCTTGTGTTTGAACTTGCTCAGAATAATGAGCGATGTACTTTAATGTGGTCACAAATTTATCCTTTGCTGAGTCGTTGGCGCTTGTCTCTATAGATTTTACCCTATATCTACTATCTGCCTATCATTGGTTCATAAATAAACCCCATAAGTTGAATTCAACTTATAGGGTTATCTCTTACAATACTTTTATTTAGAACCTACCACGTATAGATGGTTTTATACGCGATTGCCAATGAATTCATTAACGCCCTAAATGTAGATACTGCAAATGGCGCTCGTATTGATTTAAGATATCGACCAATACTTGCTCTTTGGAGTAGCCAACCAAGTCATACTCTTGCGAGCCTTCACTTAAGAACACTTCCGCACGATAATAGTACTCTGCATTCTTAGTTGAGGTGCTCAATGTAAAGTTAGGACGCTCAGCTTTGATCAAGTTAACTTCATAAATAAAGTCATCTTCATCGCCATGTCCAACACGCAATTTGAGACCATCTATTTGACCGCTACTCTCATCCATACCTTCATCTATATCTTGTCCGATATGTGCAGGGTTACGGATATCCAAAGACGTTTTTAGACCGCCTGCGGCAAACTCTTTTTCAACTTCCGTCATGGCAGGTCTGACCACATTTTGTAAGAACTGCTCCACTTGTGCATGTTTAGGGAAACTGACGATACGTTGCAAGCGTGCTTTCCAGCTCTTACCGCTATCGAGCACGTTAGCCGTACCAATCGTACTGGCTTTGCGTTTATTGCCTTCTTCTTTTAATGATCTCCACATCGCCACCATATAGAGCACAAGGATGAGTGAGAATGGCAGACCTGCAATCACAGATACTGACTGTAATGAGGCGAAACCACCAGCAAACAATAAGCCTAAGGTAATAAGACCGGTCGCTGCTGCCCAAAACAGACGCAACCAAACAGGTGCATCCGTATCATTGGTCATACCACGTGAGCTCAAGTTTGCTAATACTAACGCGCCTGAGTCAGCTGAAGTCACAAAGAATACTAGCCCAATCACAACACCTGCAAATGATAGCACTTCGCTGTAAGGAAAATACTCAAACAAGGCAAACATGCCCATTGCCGCATCATTAACTGCGATTTCACCCAGCTCAGTGGCACCATTGGCAACCAAGTCTATTGCTGAATTACCAAAGATAGAGAACCAAGCAAAGATGAAACCAAGTGGGATAAACATCACACCAAATACGAACTCACGCAGGGTACGACCACGGCTAATACGTGCAATAAACAGACCTACGAACGGTGCCCAAGCGACCCACCATGCCCAGAAAAATATCGTCCAGCCTGATTTCCAGTCAGCGCCAGCTTGACCATCATAAGCATAAACATCAAAAGTTTTGAAAACGATGGTTTGGAAGTATTGACCAATATTTTGGGTAAAGGTATTCAGCAAATAAACCGTATTACCCATTACCAATATCGCGATTAATAGCAATATCGAAGACAGCATGTTGAATTCGGATAAACGGCGGACGCCTCTTTCCACACCAGTCATCGCAGAGATCGCCGCGGCAGCGACAACACCTATGATGATAAAGGTTTGAACCATTTTGCTGGATTCAATCCCAAACACATGAGTCAAACCCGCATTGGCTTGCAATACACCAATACCCAAACTGGTCGCGATACCCATCAAGGTACAAACCACACCAAAGGTATCAATACCATCACCAAGCCAGCCTTTGATTAAGCGTTCACCAAAGATAGGTGTCAACGGCGAGCGTAGCGCCAATGGCATGTTTTTGCGATAAGCGAAGTACGCTAGCGCCATACCAATCAGTGCATAAATACCCCAACCATGCAGACCCCAATGCAAAAAGGTCTGCGCAAGTGCTTCACGCATAGCCGCCTCACTGGCAGGCTCTAACCCCGTATGCGGCGTCAGGTAATGCATCAACGGCTCAGACGCACCAAAGAATAATAAATCAATACCGATACCAGCGGAGAACAGCATCGCGGCCCACGCTAAAAAGGGAAATTGCGCCTTTTCGTGGTCTTGACCAAGCTTGATATCGCCATACTTAGAAAAGCCAACAAACAAGGCAAATATACTATAAGCAGCAACCACCAGCATGTAATACCAGCCAAAGCTCTGGGATACCCATGCCATACTTGAACTTAATAATGCCTCACTATAATCTGGAAACGCAATCGTCCAGATTATCAATAAAATAGAAATAATAGCTGAGCCTAAAAAAACCGTCTTATTTAGAGTCAGGGGTTTCGTCGCATCCTTTGATGGCGAGCTGTACATAAAAGACCTCAATAGGTAAATTAAACAGGGTCTGATATTGCTTTGTCCGTCATAATCTTATGACTGATAACCGCATAACATACAAATAACTGCATGACGCACAAAGCAGTACCAATAAATAAAAATTTGTTGCTCAAGTAATGATCACTTCCATAATGGCTACTTCAGTAATTACTTAAGCAACAAGGTAAGTCATTAAAAAATCAATTTTAATGGTGTTCGTTTTCTAAAACAGTAGCGCGGATAAAAAAGACCTTTATAAAAAGGCCTTCTTATTAGGGTCTGTTGAACATTCAAATGTGGAACTGGCAGTGGCTATTTTTTAGACAATACGCAGTGAAATTTTTGACGCCTAGTCATTCTAGGTTAGACAATTTCGCCATGTATTGGCAAAAAATAGCCCTGCCCTGAAAGGCTGATACTAAAATCACCCCAAACGTTGTTGTAAACCTAGCTAAGGTCTCGACATTATCGTCGGTTTACGCCTGATTTGATAAAAGGTTTGATGCGATTTTAGCAATCAGCAGTCCTAATATTTGAATGTTCAACAGACCCTATATCAACAATGGAAAATGGACTTATGATTACTTTGCATGGTTTTGCTGCGAGCAACTATTACAATATCGTGAAACACACCCTTTTATTCAAAGAACTATCCTTCCAAGAAAACCTTGTCTACGGTAGTAGTGACGAGTTGATGAAAGTCAGCCCAGTTGGCAAAGTACCTGCCATCACAACCCCTGACGGCTTTGATTTGTCAGAATCGAGCGTTATTTGTGATTTTTTAGAAGAAACTTACCCAGAAAAGCCGTTATATCCTAAAAATTCGGCAGAACGCGCAACTGTGCGTCAAATTATGAAGATAGCAGAGCTTTATTTTGAGCTGCCAAGTCGTAGGCTAATCCCTTATGTTTTTTCAGGCACCGATGCCCCTGAATCTGTCAAGGATGAAGTACGCCAAGTATTGAGCCGCGGTATTATTGCCTTGAATCGCTTGTGTCAATTCTCGCCTTGGATTGCAGGGGAGCAGTTCACGATGGCTGACATCTATGTTTATTATGTGAATACTATTGTCAGCGCATTTGCCTCTACCCAACTTAACTGGGATGTGCTGGCAGAAATCTCAGGTATGAAAGAGTGGAATGCTGCTATGAGAGAGTCTGATACTGCCAAACAAGTAGAAGAAGGTCGTCTAGCAAACATGCCAGAGTTTATGCAGCATGTGACAGCCCAAATTAAAGCCGCAAACGCTGGCTAGTTTGATATTAAAAAGTACTTAACTACAGAACAACTTTTGTATTCAATAACCAAAAAATAGGGCCAATACAATACCGTCATTGGTTCAATAACTATAACGATTTGCAGGAGCAAACCCTATGACTGATAAAAACATCCAACTGACTTCAACCATCAGCGAAGACAACAAATTGACATTGGCATTACAAGAGATTGATATGCCGCAGCCTGGTGCCGATGAAGTCGTTGTGCGCATTGAAGCGGCACCATTGAACCCATCTGATTTGGGGGTTATGTTCAGCGCCGCCAATATGGCAACAGCTGTACAATCAGGCACCGACGAAAACCCAGTCATCACGGCTGATGTCCCCGCCCAGTTTATGCCATCGCTAAAAACACGTGTGGGTAAAGCCACGCCTGTGGGCAATGAAGGCGCAGGGACTGTGGTCGCAGCGGGCTCATCAGATGCCGCACAAGCATTGATGGGTAAGACGGTAGCTGTGATTGGCGGTGGGACTTATCGTCAATACCACTGTGTCAATGTACAGAGCTGCCTAGAACTAAAAGAAGGCACCACGGCTAAAGAAGGCGCCTCTTCTTTTGTGAACCCGCTTACTGCGTTAGCGATGGTTGAAACCATGCATGCTGAAGGGCATAAAGCCATCATTCATGCAGCGGCAGCCTCTAGCCTTGGTCAAATGTTAAACCGTATTTGTATGGCTGATGGCATTGATTTGATCAATATTGTACGTAGAGATGAGCAAGAAACGCTACTGCGTGATATGGGCACAAAATATGTGGTCAACTCAAGCAGTGACAATTTCATTGCTGATTTAACGGCAGCGATTATCGAAACAGGTGCCACTATCTCATTTGACCCTATTGGCGGCGGTCAGTTAAGCAGCGATATTCTTAACTGTATGGAAACTGCTATCACTCGTGATGTAGAAGAATACAGCGTTTATGGGTCTGACACTTTTAAACAAGCTTATATTTATGGCGCACTAAACCGCGGCCCTATTACATTGAACCGTAACTTTGGTTTTGCTTGGGGTGTTAATGGATTCTTATTGTTCAATGCGCTAGGCAAACTGGGCACCAAGACAGTCATGTCGATGCGCAAACGTGTTGCAGAAGAAATCACCACGACATTTGCCAGCAGCTATACGCATGAGGTGTCATTGGCAGAGGCATTAAAACTACAATCAATCGCCGCTTACGGTAAACAAGCGACCGGTGAGAAGTACTTAATCACGCCTCAAAGCTGATCTTTGCCTGAAGATAGCTACTTAAAGATAGCCACTTAAAGAGTGACTTTGAAATATAAAAAATCAGATATCGATTATGATATCTGATTTTTTATTGATTGATTGATATCTTTGGATATTCTCTCAATGATTAACAATCTCCCATTTTAAGTTGTGAATATCTAATTCAGCATATTGCTTTTGAAACTGCTCGTTACGCCCATGATCTCGATAAAATTGCTCTAACACATCTATTGGTGTATTAGGCAGATTTAGGATCAGCTCATCAATATCTATGTTTCCTGCCTGATCAGCAGAAAGATTCATTAATTCTTTAAATTTCAAAGCTACCTCACAATGTAAATTTCAGAACACCTTGTAGATAATAGAGAGCTTTTACATGTAACAGATTAAAAAATCGCCCGCTATAATGGCCAAAAGCGCGTATTACCCTTGTTAAGACTGAGACTTGCCAGCCTAACTAATCATTGGTTTCGCGATACAGGGTACTCTGCGACTCTTCTCTAAAATCCTCGTAAGTAATCGCTGCTTCGTTGTCCAAGCCATCGGTAGTTGCTTCTACTATCTGCTCTGTCTCTTTATCCGCTGCGACACTTGATGGCGCATCAGTTTGATTGGGATTGGTCACTGCTGATGGTTCAGCATCAGCCACTGGCGGATTATTCGAGAGGGTTATCGCCTTAGCTGCCTTAGCCTGAGTCTTAGGTTGAGTATCGCTACTGGCATTGGTCTCAATATCGCTCGCCACCTCTTCAGAGGCGCCAGACACTGTACCTTCTGTCGAAGGAGATAAGATGCCACTGGCATTAATGGTTAACACAATAATAGCGGCCAATAATGTCCCGATAGCAATCCCAATGATGAGAGGCTTTTTATTACTGGCGAGCTTACTCTGCGGTTTTATTGCTGCGTTGTTAACAGGTTCTGCCGTATTTTCAACGACTGTATTTTCAGCAACTTGCTCATCATTATGAGCTGGGTGAAAAGTATCAGTATCGTCACTGGTATGCTCAACATGATGGCTGTCTAGTTCAAGGTCTGAATTTTCATCCAAATCATAGCCATCCAGATAGTCTTTATTTGATGATTGAGGCGTATCTGCTAGTGATTCATCGTTGCCAAAGATTTTCTCTTCATTAATAAAGTCAAAGCTGACATCTGTAGTTGTCGTATCTGATATATCAATGTCTATCCCCTCATTACCCTCTGAGGTGGCAAAAAACTGCAATTCTTCTACGCTTAAAGACTCATAATTAGGAGATTGTCGTATATTTTCCCATGGCGTTAAGTGGTCAGACTTGCCCTCATTTTGATTGTTGTCTTCTGTACCGTCAACACGACTGATAAAGCGTTCATAGATATTATTTTTGACAAGCTTACGCGATTTTTTATTAACAAGTTTGGTCAACTCCTCGTCGAAATCAGTACCGATGTCTTTTTTTTCATCGTTCATAGAATAACACCAAGCCAGTTTATTCTACTGGCGTTAAATGACTGCTAAAATGAAATTGTAATTTTTCTTGCGCAAGTGTAACAATGTTACCCACCCTCAATATAGTTGCTCACCTCACTATCTTCAAGCATAATTTATTCGATATCACTAATATTTATACGTAGCCTCTCAAACAGTAAGGTGAATACGTATGGAAAACCGATCTCTATAGAGACACCCTATACCATAACAGGCGCAATAATATGGATTTAAAACAGCTCAATGCGTTTATTGCTGTTGCAGATTTGCGTAGCTTTAGCGCAGCAGCGACTAAAACTGGATTGTCACAGCCAAGTCTGAGTCGCCTGCTCAAACAGCTTGAGACCGATATGGGCGTGGTACTCATTGATCGCTACCATCGACCGCTCCATCTGACTGAGGCGGGTGCGTTTTTTTACGATAAAATCAGTACCATACTGACAGAGATCGATACCGTTACCAGCATGACGCAACGCTTATCAGCGCCAAGTAGCGTCTTAAACATCGGTTTTGTACCGTCAGTGCTGTATGGACTACTGCCTGAAATAATTGCAACGCTCAAACAATCCAATCCTGATATCGAGGTCAATTTAAAGGACATTAGCTCTTATCAGCAAATGGATGCCCTAAAAAGTGGTGAAATTGACATTGGTTTTGGTCGTTTTGCTCATCAGGATGCATGGATTCAACAGATATTATTGCGTCATGAGCGTTATGTGGTGGCGCTTCCTAAAGCCCATCCGTTGGCTCATGTGCGTGAGCAGCGTTTGATTGATTTGGCAAACAACCGCTTGATTCTATATCATCAAACGCATCTGCCAGTCTTGACGACAGCCAGCACATTAACGGCTGATACAGGAAGTAGCGCGGTAAACGCTAATAATGAGCAGCCACCGCTGAATGAGCCCATCACCGAACCTTTGCTACATCTGTTTGCACAATATGGTATTTCACCATTTATGACCACCACAGTGAGCGACTTGCAAGTCGCACTTGGTTTGGTGGCTGCGGGCGAAGGTATTACCCTAGTGCCTGCCAGCCTACAAACGGTACGCACCGAACAAATCAGCTATCAACGTTTGGTTCATGAAAACGTCACCTCGCCTATTTTTCTGCACACCCTCAAAGATTTTGTGCATCCAAGAATACCTGATTTGCTCGTCGCCATTTATCATGTCTATGAGCGGCGCGGCATCACTTACCGGCAGCAAAAATTTGTGTCAGAGCCTTAAATTATCAGCTATCGAATGAATATTGTGTTATAAAGAACCGCCAAAAAATAATCAATCCTAATGCTTGATATTATGGATTGATTATGCTAACTAAAAAGAATGGCAATGCAAACAAATAGTAATAATGACTAGGGTGTGTCCTCATTTTAAAAATGGTGATAAAAATGAGGTAAATTGTAGTCAAACAAGGAAAATAGTGCAGATAATATCGAGATATTACCTAACTATTTGACGATGTTTGGCAAGATTTAACCATTTGTAGCCCATTTAGAGCCCTATCGATTGAATTGAGGGCATGCCCTAGAATAATCGTTCTCCTGAGTAGCATTGGTGTGCTAAAGTCGATACAAGATGAATCGTTTTATATTTAAGCAAGTGATAGACCGATTCTCTAATGATCATTGGCAAGCTGACACAGGAAAGTGATAATTTGCCGTTTTAACCATTTCGAGGTATTTATGACCACACAACGTATGAACAACCCTGATAGCGCTACTGCCCAGGAAGGCTTTAGTTGGCGCATCTTTGGTCCCGGCATTCTAATGGCAACGGCTGCCATTGGTGGCTCGCATTTAATTTCATCAACGCAGGCGGGTGCTATATATGGCTGGCAGCTGGCAATCATGATTATTTTGGCCAATGTCTTCAAGTATCCGTTCTTTCGTTTCGCAACAGATTATGTCTATGACACGGGCGAGAGTTTAATCGCTGGCTATGCCAAACGCTCAAAAGCCTATCTGTGGATTTACTTTATCTTATCCATTTTATCAGCCGTCATCAGTACTGGCGCAGTCTCTTTGATCGCCGCAGTGATATTGGGCTTTATGCTCCCCGCCTCCCTCGGGTTATCAACGATGGCGTTGTCGTTAATCATCGTTGCCGTTTCTTGGTTCTTTTTGATAGCAGGACATTATAAGCTGCTCGATGGCCTGACCAAGTGGATTATGATTGCGCTGACGACGGCGACCGTCGCTGCCGTGATTATTGCTGCTGGCAAGCCGACAGTGATGACCGTTGACTTTGTTGCTGCCTCTCCTTGGAATTTGGCGACCTTGGGTTTCATCGTCGCGCTAATGGGCTGGATGCCAGCGCCGCTCGAATTTGCCGCCATTACCTCTATGTGGACGTCTGCTAAAGTCAAAGCCGACCATACAACCAAGCGTCAAGGGTTACTGGACTTTAATGTTGGTTATTCAATTTCTGCTATTTTGGCATTGTTCTTTTTATCGCTTGGTGTTTTTGTGCAATATGGCTCGGGTCAAGAGATTGAGCTGGTCGGCGGTGCTTATATCAATCAGTTGATCAATATGTATACGGCGACCATCGGTGAATGGTCGAGACTGCTAGTCGCTTTCGTTGCCTTCATGTGCATGTTTGGCACCACGATTACCTGTGCGGATGGCTACGGTCGCGCCAATGCAGAGTGCTGGCGTTTGATTAAAGGCGAAAGTGAAATCACCAAAAAACAAATTGCTTTTTGGACGACCTATGCCATCGGTGGTGGCTTGGTTATTATCACTTTCTTTACTGGACAATTAGGCTCTATGCTCAAATTTGCTATGATCTCCGCTTTTGTCTCCGCGCCTATCTTTGGCTGGTTAAACTACTCGCTGGTTCGTAGTCATCAAAAACTATCGGCAGGCATGAATGCGCTATCAGTTGCAGGCTTAATCTTCTTAGGCGGCTTTGCGCTACTATTCCTAGCTAATTTGGCGGGTCTGTTTGGTTAAATAAACACTGATAACCTAACGCGTCTAGTCGTATGTCATAAAAGCCCTAATAGCTGAGTTATTAGGGCTTTTTTAATGGCTACTGATAAGTAGACAAAGCGATAGTGCTTCCAATAATTGTAACTAAATGTAAAAAATTAGTCATAAGAATTTTGATTGCTTGAGAAAAATGAATAGTCAACCAAGCAGATCGTTATAAAACGCATAATGCTATTCACTTTATGAATATTATTAAAAATACTACATTTGCTTATTAAAATAAATAAATAATAATTCAATTCATAGCCTTTGCAAGGGTGATTAATTGGGTATAATCAACAACAACGATAACACTATCCCTCCACGTAAGGACTACGACATGACCTCACCATCGGCTGGCGCGCGCTTCCGCAGTGCAATGAAACAAAAAAATGATAACAATCAACCATTACAGATCGCTGGTGCAATCAACGCCTATACAGCGATGATGGCGACGCAGGTCGGTCATCAGGCTTTATATCTATCTGGGGCTGGCGTGGCCAATGCCTCATTCGGCTTACCTGATTTGGGTATGACTAGCCTTGATAATGTCCTAGAAGACGCCCGCCGTATTACGGATGCGGTTGATACGCCGCTGCTTGTCGATATTGATACTGGCTTTGGTGGCGCATTCAATATCGCCCAAACCATCAGAAAAATGGAAAAAGCAGGCGTGGCAGCGGTACATATCGAAGATCAAGTCGCTCAAAAGCGCTGCGGTCATCGCCCAAATAAAGAAATCGTTAGCATCTCAGAAATGGTTGACCGCTTAAAAGCCGCTCTTGATGCCAGAACGGATAAGGACTTTGTCATCATGGCTCGTACTGATGCCTTATCTGTTGAAGGGCTTGATGCAGCCGTTGAGCGCGCCGTTGCCTTTCAAGAAGCGGGCGCTGACATGATCTTTGCAGAAGCCTTAACCGATATCGAGATGTATCGTAAGTTTACTGATGTACTTGATATCCCAGTGCTAGCGAACATGACAGAGTTTGGTCAGACGGATTTGTATACCACAGAGCAATTATATGCCGTTGGTGTTGATATGGTGCTGTATCCACTATCAGCTTTTCGCGCGATGAACAAAGCGGCATTAAACGTTTATCAGCATCTATTGAATGATGGCACCCAAGACAAAGTTGTAGATACCATGCAAACCCGCATGGAGCTGTATGATTTCTTGAATTATCATGAATTTGAGCAAACGCTAGATAACTTGTTCGCTGATAATAAGTAGTTAGTCATTAATAGTTAGCACCTGGCAACGCCGTAAAGATAAATCACCTTTGGGCGTTTTTATCTCTATGAAATTCGTCTTTATTTAATTTTAGGTTATTTATGTCATTTTTTAATTCTAATTCTGTTGTAAAAGCTTCAATACTTAGCAGCACGCTTGCCGCTTTGTTATTCACAACAGGCTGTGATAAAACACCAGAAACCGCTGATGACACGACCAGTGATGCAAGTGACGTTGCTATTGCCGATACGTCTGCTGCACAGCCAGCCAGTCAAGATGATCTGGTAATGACAACAATTACGCTAGATACCGTCAACAGTCTGTTGTTCGCTCCGATTATCACTAGCGGTGCGCTCAGTGCAGAGCAAGTAAGCTGCCTTGAATCGCGTGACAAAGACTTGGGCAAAGCGGAAGTCGATAGCTTCTATAAAAGTCAGTTCACCGATGCTGAGTTAAAAGAGTTGGATAAGTTTTATACCTCAGAGGTAGGGGAAAAGTTGATTGCGTTTGGCAATGAGCAACTGCGCGTCATGAATGGTGAAGAAGTTGCAACGCCAATGGCTGACCCTACCCCAGAAGAAATGACTGAAATCCAAACCTTTATGGAATCACCGCTTGGCGTTAAGTACATGAAAATTAACAATGCAGAAGGCGCAGGCAGCGCGATGGAAGTATTAAATGTGCCTATTGAAGCTGAGTTTGAGCGTTGCAATGTCGATTTAGATGATACACAGCCTGAACAGCCTACGTAGCTGTCAGTTAGCGATATAGTAAGTCATAAATTAACGGTAAGAAATACTCCCTTTTCAATTCAAAAAAGCTACCCACAAAAGGAATTTAATCATGGCAGCACAGAACCCATCAACAAAAGTATTGTCAGGCGCAGGACTACGCGGTCAAGTCGCTGGCAAGACTGCTTTATCTACCGTTGGCAAATCAGGCTCAGGCTTGACGTATCGCGGTTACGATGTGTCAGAGTTGGCAGACAAATGCATCTTTGAAGAAGTCGCCTATCTATTGCTTTATGGCAACCTACCTATGCAGAGTGAGCTTGATGCGTATCAAACCAAGTTAAAAGGTCTACGTGGTCTATCTCAGCCGCTAAAAGACGTGCTTGAGCGTATCCCAAGCGATGCCCATCCGATGGATGTCTTGCGTACTGGCTGCTCTATGCTCGGTAACCTTGAGACTGAAATGAGTTTCGACGAAGAAAACGACCAAGCTGATCGTATGCTTGCTGTTTTCCCATCTATCATTAACTATTGGTATCGCTTCACGCATGACAATGTATGTATCGAAACCGAGACGGATGATGAAACCATCGGTGGACATTTCTTACATCTACTAAAAGGTGAGAAACCAAACGAGCTACATACGAAAGTGATGAACGTTTCGCTTATTTTATACGCTGAGCACGAGTTTAACGCTTCAACCTTTACCGCGCGCGTCTGTGCCTCTACCCTATCTGATATCCATTCTTGTATCACTGGTGCAATTGGCACCTTACGTGGTCCTTTACATGGCGGTGCCAACGAAGCCGCGATGGATATGATTGAAGGCTTTAGCTCACCTGATGAAGCTGAAGAAGAAATGATGGGGATGCTGGCTCGTAAAGACAAAATCATGGGCTTTGGTCATGCCATCTATAGTGAGTCAGATCCACGCAATGTCGTGATTAAAGGTTGGGCGGAAAAACTGGCTGCTGACGTTGGTGATGAAGTGCTGTACCCCGTATCAGTACGCTGTGAGGAAGTCATGTGGCGCGAGAAGAAATTGTTCTGTAATGCTGACTTTTTCCATGCGTCTGCCTATCATTTCATGGGTATTCCAACCAAGCTGTTCACACCTATCTTTGTTTGTTCACGCTTGACGGGCTGGGCATCTCATGTATTTGAGCAGCGTGCGAATAACCGTATCATTCGCCCAAGTGCCGAATATACGGGTGAAGAGTTGCGTTCTGTACCAGATATGAGTGCGCGTTAATTTAGCACTTAATGTTGAGTAAGTTTTAGCTTGATAGGGTGTGTTCCATCGTATTAATAACGACTTTCAGGTACACAGGTCGCACCCTACATTTTCTTACTCTTACCTTTATTTTCCTTGCAAATTTATACCGTTTTTTTAGCAAAGCCTGCCAGCACTACTAATGACAACATTAGCGATAACAACGGCATAGCAATGATTTTGCTAAAAAAATTTCAACCTAAATTAATCAGCCAACCGCCAAAGGTGACTTATGGACAACGCCCTAGTACAACCCATGAATGAGCAATTCAAAAAGCCATTACCTGATACGGATTTATATTACTTTGATACCCGTGAAGCCGTTGAGAATATCGAAGTGGGCGCATATGACAAACTACCGTACTCATCCAAAGTACTGTGTGAAAACTTGGTTCGTCGTTGCCCACCTGAAGACTTAACCGCCGCATTGACCCAGCATATTCAGGGTAAGCAAGACCTTGATTTTCCTTGGTATCCGGCTCGCGTCGTTTGTCATGATATCTTGGGTCAGACAGCGTTTGTTGATTTGGCGGGCCTGCGTGATGCCATCGCTGAGCAAGGCGGTGACCCATCGAAAGTAAACCCTATCGTTCCTACTCAGCTCATCGTTGATCATTCACTAGCTGTTGAGCATGCAGGCTTTGAAGAAGACGCCTTTGAGAAAAACCGTGCTATCGAAGAACGCCGTAACGATGACCGTTTTCACTTTATCAACTGGTGTGAATATGCCTTTGATAACGTCAACGTCGTACCGCCTGGTAACGGCATCATGCATCAAATTAACTTAGAGAAAATGTCGCCAGTGGTACAAGTCGTAAAAGGCAAAGACGGTCGTGAAGTGGCCTTTGCTGATACCCTCGTTGGTACGGATAGCCATACGCCTATGGTTGATGCCTTAGGTGTTATCTCAATCGGTGTTGGCGGCTTAGAAGCCGAGAGCGTCATGCTGGGGAATCCATCCTATATGCGCCTGCCTGATTTTGTTGGCGTAAAATTAACCGGTAAATTGCAAAAAGGCGTTACTGGTACCGATTTGGTCTTGGCAATGGCTGAGTTCCTACGCAACGAAGGCGTGGTCTCTACTTATATTGAATTTTTCGGTGATGGCGCACGCCAGCTAACCGTTGGTGATCGTGCTTCTATCTCTAATATGACCCCTGAATATGGCGCAACGGCAGCGATGTTCTATATCGATGAGCAAACCATCGATTATCTGCGCCTTACCGGTCGTAGTGAAGCGCAAATCAAACTAGTCGAGCAATATGCTAAGCAAACTGGCCTATGGGCTGATGGCATGGAAAACGCCGAATATGCGCGCGTCCTTGAGTTTGATTTGTCAGCAGTCGTACGTAATCTGGCTGGCCCTTCGCGTCCACATGCACGGGTATCGACCACGGATTTGGTTGCCAAAGGCATTGCTCATGGCGCTGACGAAAAACTACCTGAACCAAAAGACGGTCTGATGCCAGATGGCGCGGTTATCATTGCTGCCATTACCAGCTGTACCAACACTTCTAACCCTCGCAACATGGTTGCGGCAGGCCTCGTCGCCCGTAATGCCAATGCAAAAGGCTTATTACGTAAACCTTGGGTGAAAACATCACTAGCCCCCGGCTCTAAAACGGTAAAAATGTACCTAGAAGAAGCCGGTCTCATGTCTGAGATGCAGCAAATAGGCTTTGATGTGGTTGGCTTTGCTTGTACCACCTGTAATGGTATGAGTGGCGCGCTTGATCCTGATATCGAAAAAGAAATCATCGATAACGATCTATTCACCACCGCAGTTTTATCAGGCAATCGTAACTTTGATGGTCGTATCCATCCTTATGCCAAGCAAGCCTTCTTAGCATCACCACCACTGGTTATCGCTTATGCTATCGCGGGTAATATTCGCTTTGATATTGAAAAAGACTCATTAGGCCAAGACCAAAACGGTAATGAGGTTTACCTAAAAGACATCTGGTTCGACGATGACGAAGTGGATGCTATCGTGGCAGAAGCCGTGAAGCCTGAACAGTTCAATGCCGTCTATATCCCGATGTTTGATGAGGCCAAAAAAGACACGGGCAAGGCTTTAAGCCCATTATACAACTGGCGCGAGATGACCACTTATATCCGCCGTCCGCCGTATTGGGAAGGCAAAATGGCAGCGATGAACAAATTAAAAGGTATGCGTCCGTTGGCAGTATTGGGCGACAATATCACGACCGACCATATGTCACCATCGAATGCTATTTTGGGTGATTCAGCGGCTGGTGAATATCTTGATACCATGGGCTTGCCTGCCGAGGACTATAACTCGTATGCCACCCATCGCGGTGATCACTTAACGGCACAGCGTGCCACCTTTGCCAATCCTAAGCTATTGAACGAGATGGTACTCGACGACAGCGGTGAAGTCATCCAAGGCTCACTGGCGCGCGTAGAGCCAGAAGGTCAAGTCATGCGTATGTGGGAAGCAATTGAAACCTACATGAACCGTGAGCAGCCGCTCATCATCATCGCAGGTGATGGCTATGGTCAAGGCTCAAGTCGTGACTGGGCGGCCAAAGGTGTGCGTCTCGCTGGTGTGGAAGCCGTCGTCGCTGAGGACTTTGAACGTATTCATCGTCAAAACTTAGTTGGCATGGGCGCGCTACCTTTACAGTTCGAAGAAGGTACGACTCGTCATACATTAAATATCGATGGCACGGAAACCTTTGATGTCACGGGCGAAGTCTCTGCTGGCGGGTTGATGACACTAGTTATTCATCGTACTGATGGCAGCACTACTGAGACACCTATTATCTGCCGTTTAGATACGGCTGATGAAGTCAAAATGTACAACGCAGGCGGTATGCTACAACGTTTTGCCAAAGAGTTTATCGAGGGTACGCTAGATATTGTGTAAATCCTTGCCTTTGCTTCAAGTTTTTTAAAACGTAGAGACAAAAAGAGCTGCTTTAAGAGTGGCTCTTTTTTTAATTTTCGCTAAATTAATGAACAAAATTCAGCCTTTGTTCTCTTGCTATAGGTTTCAAACCCGATTGATTTATAATATACTGGTTTGGTTCACAAAGTATTATCCTGATAATTGCATTATTTCATTGAACTCTTATCAGTTTTTGTTATTTCACTATTTACTGTAAAGACTATAAGGATAAATAAGATGGCATTATCTATAGTAGACATCAAAAACACAGTGAGCCCTCAAGAAGACAACCGCCGTCATATCGTATTGATTGGTGCAGGCTTTGCCGGTATTCGCTGTCTTGAGCAATTGGCCAAATATAGCGCTGATCGTATCACCTTAGTTGACCGTAATGACTATCACTTTTTCCCACCGCTGATATATCAAGTCTCTGCTGGATTTTTAGCGTCATCAGATATTAGTTATCCGCTACGACGATTCATCGAAAATTATGACAATGTGCGCTACCGTCAAGGCAATCTCCTTCGTATCAATACCGAAGATAAAGTCGTGACCCTTGATACAGGCAATGTGTCTTACGATCGCCTGATTATCGCCACTGGTGCTGAGACCAATTATTTTGGTAATAAGGATATTGAAGCTTATGCACTGCCTATGAAGACGATCAAGGATGCCTTGAGTATTCGCAATCATATGCTGGCGCAATTTAATTACGCTGCCTCTTTGCCAGTAGAAGAGCGTGAGCCTTATCTCTCTATTGTGATTGCAGGTGGTGGCCCTAGTGGTGTTGAGCTGGCAGGTGTAATGTCCGAGATTCGCTTATATACGCTACATAAAGAATATCCTGAGCTACTAGAAAATGTCGGTGGTATCACGCTGGTCACGGCTGATCCCGTTTTGCTCGCACCGATGAGTGCTGAGGCGCAACGCTATACCCAGCTGCAAATGGAAAAATTCAACGTTGATCTTGTTTTTAGTGATCCTGTAGCGCGTTACGATGGTCATATAGTCACACTAAAAAGTGGTAAAACCCTTCACACACACAATCTGATTTGGACGGCGGGTGTCACTTGCGAGCCTATAAACGGTCTTAATGTCGATGATTATGGGCGCGGAAATCGCTTAATGGTCGATGCTCATTTGGCTCTGATAAATCACAAAGATATCTATGCGCTTGGTGATATTGCACTGGCGACTCATGATGACCACTATCCTAATGGTCATCCTCAATTGGGACAGGTTGCGAGTAGTCAGGGTACGTACCTTGGAAAATACTTAAGTGACAAAACAGTTGAACCATTTCAATATAAACATAGTGGTGATATGGCGATGATTGGACGCTTAACAGCAGTCGCCGATATAAAAGGCATGCACTTAAAAGGCATCATAGCTTGGCTTGCATGGGTGGTTATTCATATCTTGTCGCTCAGCACTGCCAAAAATCGTTTGGCAACAACTTGGAATTGGATGACTGCTTTTTTGACTGGCAATCAGTCGTTTCGGATGGGTATTCAGCCTCACGAAGACAAGTTAACCCTAACCAAAGATAGTACAGCGGCAAAAGAGTCGTAAGTCATAATGATATTGAATGGTTGTACTTAATAGCGTAATATGTACGATATATTGTACAAGTTATAGAGTATGTCATGAAAGGAGTAAGCCATGAGAGTCGTTAGTTTTTCAGAAGCCAGAAAGCACTTAAAGTCCGTCCTAGACACAGTAAATGATGATGCCAACGCCACTATCGTGACCCGCCGCGATGCTGATGATGCAGTGGTTATGTCACTAGACTATTACAACAGTCTGATGGAAACCGTCTATCTATTAAAATCTCCTGCCAATGCGGCGCACTTAGCGGATTCTATTGCCCAATATAAAGCGGGCAAGACTGTTACGCGTGAGCTAATTGATGCGGCAGAAGGCAGTGGTAAAAGTGATGGTAGCAGCGGTGATAGTGAGCATACGGATAGCAACATTGAGAATGCTTGAACTCAAAGGCTTTAATAACCATAAAAGGTCTGATAATGAGTGATCAATTAGCATGGACAGATGCTGCGTGGAAGGACTATTTGTACTGGCAGACACAAGACAAAAAAACACTCAAACGTATCAATAAGCTCATCATCGAATGTAAGCGTAATCCGTTTGATGGTATTGGCAAGCCTGAGCCCCTAAAAGAGAATCTATCAGGGTTTTGGTCCCGACGCATTGATGACGCCAATCGTTTGGTCTATGCCGTCGATGATAATTACCTCACGATTATTTCTTGTCGCTATCATTATTGAGAGTCACTTTAAAACTGATTTAAACGACTATCTAGCTAAAAATTTACTCAACATTCATCAATAATTTATGCATAATAACGGTCGTATTTATCACTGAAAAAAATTGAGAGGGTTATGGGTTGGTTTAAACTATTGATTGCCGCAGGAGCACTATATTTGGCTCAAAGTTATTATTTACTGACCCCCAGTCATGTAGAGACGTTTTTGATGGAGCATCAGACGCTGGCTATGAATGATCCTGTCGCTGCTTGTGACAACTACAGCGATGAGGTAGAGGTGACGATCAATCACAAAACGACTGACGGTACATGGGAAGTTGAGGGTGGTAAAAATGAGCTGTGCGGCTATTTGAAGCAATCTCAGGCGGCTTTTGTCATTATGCAGGCGAGTACCTCGGGTCATTTTGAAAACGTGGACGTTATCTCAAGCTTTCCTTGGCAAAAATCCCGTGCCAGTTATGACGAAATCAATAACGTCAGTATGGGCGCGATAGGCGCAATCAGTAGTAAAACACATGACACACTCAAAATTAAAAGAACCCTAACGGGTTTGGAGATTGTCTCTGTCACCTCTGTGGGTGGGACGACCAATTCAATGAGATAATAAATAATGATACTCTGACAGATGATGCGGTTATCATGTTACTTGATTATTATAATGGCTTGATAGAGACTGTCTATCTGATCAAATCACCTACTAATGCGGCTCATTTAGCTAAGTCCATTGCGCAGTATTGAGCTGCTAAGAAAAATCTCAAAGCAGTAATTTAACATCACGATAAAAATTCTCATGTGTACCAATCATTAATAAGGTAAGGACAAGCTGCCCATCATCAATTTGATAAGCCAATAAGGTTAACTGCTTTAGCATTTTAAACTTGTAGACACGTACAGAGGCTAAGTCACCTACCTTCTGCACACCTAAATCAGAATTTTCAATGATGGAACGTACAGCATTATCTAAATCAGCCTTTTGATTTTTATGCAATTTTTTAACCGCTTTTTTGAAACTGTGCGATTGGATAACGCTTAAAGGCTGAGTCATTATTTATCCAAATTCATAAGGTTGAACCATACCAGCATCAACTTCTGCTTGTGCAATCAAAAGCTGACGAACAAATTCATAAGATAAATCAGGATTGTCTTCCATGATTTGCCCAATGGTTGCCCAATGTTCAATTTGCTTTGGTGGAGTACGATGTTGTGCTTTTGCAATGGCATGTGCTTTATCAACTAATAATCGGTCAAGACGGATACTGGCTGTGGCCATAATAGTCTCCTCAATATACTAAAATGAAGTAAATTTCTATTAAACTCAGTAATTTACAATACTGTGGTATTTTACCACAGATAATCAATATGAACGAATTTAATTACTTTAAGTCAGAAAAGGATGTCCAAGAATGACTCAACCAACTTCTCAAAACAAAGCAAAATTCGCCCCGCAAATCTCCGTCCCAGCCACCTACATGCGCGGTGGCACTTCAAAAGGTACTTTCTTTAAATTGTCCGATTTACCTGAGCGCTGCCAAGTTGCTGGCGAGTCGCGCGATAGTTTCCTATTGCGGGTTATCGGCAGCCCAGATCCTTATGGCAAGCAAATCGATGGTTTGGGTAATGGTAGCTCCAGCACGTCAAAAACGGTGATTTTATCGGCCTCTGACAAATCAGATCACGACGTGAACTATCTGTTTGGACAAGTCAATATCGCCAAGCCAATGATTGATTGGGCGGGTAACTGTGGCAACTTAACCGCAGCAGTCGGTGCGTGCGCTATTAATATGGATTTGGTCAATGCCGATAAAATTGCTAATAGCATCGATGAAGGTGCTGAAAGCGGTATTTGTGAAGTACGCATTTGGCAAGAGAATATCGGTAAAACGATTATCGCTCATGTCCCAGTCTATAAAGACGCAAATGACAAAGTACAAGTTCAAGAGACGGGCGACTTTGAATTAGATGGCGTGACCTTCCCAGCTGCTGAAGTCAAAATTGAATTTATCGACCCTGTAGATGCCACCAGCGATATGTTCCCTACTGGCAACTTGGTCGATGACTTCGATGTTACCGGCTGCGGTCTAAACGCTGATAGTGTCAAAGCCACCTTCATTAGCGCTGGTATCCCAACCATCTTTATGAAAGCGAAAGATTTGGGCTTTACCGGTACTGAATTGCAAGGTGATATCAACAGTGACGGTGAGCTACTTGCCAAGCTGGAGAAAATCCGTGCCAAAGGTGGTGTGGCGATGGGAGTGTTTAAAGATATCAGCGAGGCGCAGACCAGCCAACACATTCCTAAAATCGCTTGGGTGGGCGCAGCACAAAGTTATACGGCCTCTAGTGGTAAATCGGTCGATGCAGGCGAGATTGATTTAGTCGTACGTGCCATGAGTATGGGTCAGTTGCATCATGCCATGATGGGTACAGCAGCAGTTGCTATTGCTGCCGCGGCAACCACACAAGGCACGCTCGTCAATCAAGCGGCAGCTGGTGAAGGTCAATCTGAAAAGCAGCTTAATGAAGTGCGTTTTGGTCATCCATCAGGTACATTGCTCGTCGGTGGAAAAACTGAACTGGTTGATGGACGCTGGCAAGCCAAAAAAGTGTCTATGAGCCGATCAGCAAGGCGTATCATGGTTGGTGAAGTTTTTGTGCCAGCGGATGCTTTTTAAACGTTAACTCTCGTCTCACCATATATCATTAACATCCCACCTATAGTAACTAAGGCTAAGCCAGCGATTTTATAGATATCTATCGCTTTAACCTCTAAGCCAAACAATCCAGTTTGGCTTAGTATCAGGGCAAAATACATTTGCCCAAGAAACACCCAAAGCAGCGTATTCCCTGCGCCTATCTTTGGCGCGGCAATGAACATGAATAAGATATAAAAACTGCCCAAAAATCCTGGCAACCACATCCACCACGTCGCGTTTTCGATCATTGGCGGCTTGATACCTCCGCTCATTATATACGATAGTACTAAAGAAGCTAATGCACCTCCTAAGTATAAATAAAAGGTAGATTGTATTTGAGAGGCTTGTGTACTTTCTCGAAAAGCATTGACGATAGCCAGTTGCAGCGGAACAATAGCACCACCTAAAAGGCTGATTAAGACGTAAGGAAGGATTTTCAAACGGTATTCACCAAAATTAAATAAAAAATGTCTTTATATAATACTAAACTTTATTTCAATAATTTAATATAAATACGATTTAGTGAAATATTAATACCTATGAGTTAAGCGTTTATGCCAAATTCTCCCCAACCGAGCCGCGTGTCACTAGATAAGCCACTAGACAAGAGACCTCCGATCAAGAAAACTGAACGGCGGGCGTTGCTGTGGGATATTTTAAAAAAGCTGGCAGTATTTGCCGCGCCTTACAAAACCTTAATTATTGCCACTTTAATATTAACAGTGCTTGGTTCCTTTACCGCTCAGGTCAACGCCTTTGTACTGCGTTATACCGTTGATACCTTGACTGAAATTGCCACGCTTGCTGATCCATGGCAGGCTGGTCTGCGTATGCTAGGTATTATTAGTGCGGTGCTTTTGACCAAAGAAATACTGTCGATATTTATCTCTTTTGGTCAGCGCTTTTTTGGTGAAAAAATTCGTATTAACTTGTCTCGCGATTTATCGCAAAAAATCATTGAGCGCATTCTCACTTATCGAATGGCGTTTTATACCAGTAGTGAAAACGACAGCGGCAAATTGCAAACGCGTATTGATTATGGGGTCAGTAGCTTAACCAGTTTAGTGCAAAACTTCTTTATCGATATGCTGCCGCTGTTTGCCAGTGCGATCGTCTCACTCATTATCATGTTTTCGACCAATTTTTGGATTGGTCTGGTCGGTCTTATTATCATTCCCATTTACTTTTTCATCAGTCAAAAACAAGCGCGGCGTCTGCAAGGCTTCCGTCGGCAGATGCGTGGCTATAGAGAAGCTAAGAGTGGTTTGGTTATCTCGCTGATTAACTCTATCAGTGTGGTGAAATCCTTTGTCCGTGAGTCCATCGAAGCTGAGAAGCACTTAGCCATTCAAAAGGAAATGACCGACAACCAGCTGCGTATTCGCAGTATCGGTTTTATTTATGATGCGATAAAGACCTTTATCGAGCAGATTGGTGTGGTGGTTATCATTCTTCTCACGGCTTATTTTGTGTTAAAAGGCGAGATGACGATTGGCATGATTTTGTTTCATGTCATGCTGTTCCAAAACGTCGCGGCCCCTATCCGTCAATTACATCGTATTTATGATCAAATCAATAATGCCCTGACCTATGCCGAAGGGTTTTTTGAGATATTAGAAGATGACGAGCAAGTTGAAAATATCACTGGCAGAAGTAGTCAAGATTTAAAAGGTCACATTGAGCTAAAAAACGTCGATTTTACCTATCCTAATGGTACACAAGCACTAAAAGATGTCAGCTTTACTATTAAGCCAAATCGTATCACTGCACTGGTGGGCTTAAGTGGTGCTGGCAAGAGCACGATTATTAGCTTATTGGTAAAATTTTACGCGCCGGATGCTGGCATGATATGCTTAGACGGGCATAATTTAGCCGACTGCGATACGCATGAATTGCGTCAAAATATCGGTCTGGTACTACAAAGCAATCATATTTTTTCCGGTACGATTAGCGAAAATATCCGTTATGGTGATATGAATGCGACTGATGAAGATATTATCATTGCAGCAAAAAAAGCCTCCATCCATGAGCAAATCATTAATTTATCTAAAGGTTATGAGAGCACCGCAAAATCCCTATCAGGCGGTCAACAGCAGCGTATTGCCTTGGCAAGGATGTTTTTAAAAGACCCGCCTATTGTGTTTTTGGATGAGCCAACCGCCAGCCTCGATGCCATCGCCAGCCAACAGGTAAAAAAAAGCCTAGATCTCATCAAAAAAGACCGTACCGTGATTATGGTCTCACACAATATTGCCCAAATCATCGATGCTGATGACTTGGTCGTGATAGAAGATGGTCGCGTGGTTGAGACAGGTACGCACGAGGCACTTTATGCCCAGCGTGGCAAATACTTTGAAATCTTTAGCGCTATGTCGGATAGCCTAAACTTAGATAAGATCAGCCAGACCCTAAACGGTTAGGAATGGTTAATACCTGCCTAAATCGTTATAATGCCCATTATTTTACCGCCTATTGCCAGAAGCTAGCCCACTATGACTTGTGAATTTTCTATAAAAACCTTTGACGAGCTGACCGCAGTTGATCTTTATCATATTTTAAAAGCGCGCTCGCAGGTCTTCGTTGTCGAACAAAACTGTGCGTATCAAGATATGGATGAGGTGGACTTTGATTGTCTGCACTTAGTTGCGCATAAAAATGAAACGTTGATTGGCTATTGCCGCATCATTCCACCTGAATTCAATAAGCTGAAATCAAATCTATCAGTCGCCGATCCTGCGGTTAAGACCAATCATACGTCTATGCCTGCCATCGGTAGAGTGCTGGTATTATCAGAGCATAGAGGGGACGGCCTAGCACGGCAGATGATGAATCAAGCCATTGCGCACTGCCGCAAAAAGTATGGTAAGAAGCGCCCGATCATACTCTCTGCACAGGCTTACTTACTCAGCTTTTATGAGTCTTTGGGTTTTGTGCCTGAAGGCGAGCATTATCTTGAGGACAATATCGAGCATGTGAAAATGGTGCTATACGTTGCTAAGAAAAACAAAGTCAAAAAAGAGAGCACGGATACCGCGACAACGACGACCAAAATTTTGGGGTTTTTGCTGTTTATTATGGCCGCTTTGTTTATTTTAGGTCTGCTGTATTTAATGATTTAAACGGCTGCTAACGTCTTAATTCTTAACATAATTCAATTTGGTTGTTCCATATTGAGTATGCTACTTTTAAATGATGACTGCTTTAAAAGGATAACCAAGATAATTGGTTAAAGAAGTAGCACACTCAAGGAAAAGGAGACGACCATGTCAAACAGCAACTCAGATACGACCAATCCGGATATAAGTAGTGCGACAGTAGAAAGCAACGTCCGTCCAGAATATGACGATGAAATCCAAAAAATCGCCGACTATGTTTTAACTTACTCTATCGATAAAGACTCCGAAAACAGTGATGATGCTTGGAGTACCGCCCGTTACTGTTTAATGGATACACTGGGCTGTGGTTTACTGGCGCTACGTTTCCCTGAATGCACCAAGCATTTGGGTCCCGATTGCCCTGATCAAATCACTCCAAATGGCGCGCGTGTGCCCGGCACGAATTATCGCCTCGACCCTATCAAAGCCGCCTTTGACATAGGCTGCATCGTACGCTGGCTAGACTATAACGATACGTGGTTGGCGGCCGAATGGGGACATCCGTCAGACAATCTCGGTGGTATTTTGGCAGTCGCAGATTATATTAGTCAGCAAAACGTCAGCCAAGGTCGCGCACCGCTCACCATGAGAGACGTGCTCGAATCGATGATTATGGCGCACGAAATCCAAGGCGTATTGGCACTAGACAATTCCTTTAACCGCGTTGGTCTTGACCATGTCTTCTTAGTAAAATTGGCCTCAACTGCGGTCGTCGCCAAGCTCTATAACCTACCGCGCGAGCGTATTATGGCGGCTATCTCACAAGCCCTCGTCGATGGACAAGCACTACGCACCTATCGTCATGCGCCCAATGCAGGTAGCCGCAAGTCTTGGGCCGCAGGTGACGCGACCAGCCGTGCCGTACGCTTGGTAGATATCACCAAACGCGGTGAGATGGGTATTCCTGGCGCATTAACCGCACCGCAGTGGGGATTCTATGATGTGTTGTTTAGCCACACCAATAAAGACTTAGCCACCAAACCCGAAAGCGAGCGTCGCTTTACCTTCCAGCGTGACTTTGGCAGTTATGTGATGGAAAACATCTTATTTAAAATAAGCTTCCCCGCTGAGTTTCATGCGCAGACGGCATGCGAGGCGGCCGTTATTTTGTACCCGCGTATCGAAGACAGAATTGATGACATCGAAAAAATCGTTTTGACGACCCATGATTCAGCGATTCGGATCATCTCCAAACAAGGTGAGCTTGCCAATCCTGCTGACAGGGATCATTGCTTGCAATACATGGTGGCTGTGCCGTTGCTCACAGGAGACCTAATGGCAGAGAACTATGAAGACGATTATCATGAGCAGCATCATATATTGATCGATGAGTTGCGCCGCAAAATGGTGGTAGAGGAAGATCCGCGATATTCAAAAGACTATCATGACCCAAGCAAACGTTCGATTGCCAATGCCATTCAAGTGTTCTTTAAAGATGGCACCAGTACCGATAAAGTCGCTGTAGAATACCCTATCGGTCACAAACGCCGCCGTGAAGAAGGTTTGCCTGTATTAGAAGCCAAGTTTCGAGCCAGTCTGGCGACGCGTTTTATAGACAGTCGCTGTGAGGCTATTTTTGCGTTATGCAGCGATCAAAAACGCTTGGAGCAGACGCCCGTGCATGAGTTTATGGACTTGTTTATGGCGAACTAAGCATTTTCTCACCTAGAGATTTACGCTTAATTTATCCTTGTATTATCAATAAAATAGGGCGTGTCGTTAATATCATGATAACGACACGCCCTATTTTGTTCTATTGAATTGAATCAATTTCAATGTTCAATCGTTTGGCGCTACCAAGGTATAGATTCCCCTGCCCAATCAACAAAGCTGCCCGATTGCGCAGCCTTCATGCGACTTAGCACTTCTAATAAGCATTCTGCACTATAGGCTGGCGAGAATAACTGCCCATCAGCCACATTACCTTGAAAAGGCGCTGACAGTTGCGTGTTGACGGTTCCGGGCTGCATGACGACCACGCACACATCCTTTAGCGACCGTGACCATTCGATACTCAGATTTTTCATACCCATATTGAGCGCCGCTTTGCTCATCCTATAGCTATACCAACCGCCCAACTGATTGTCACTGATACTACCGACTCGTGCAGAAATAGTGGCAAAAACGGCAGGATTGTCATTACTACGCTCAGATTTGGCCAATAAAGGTTTAAAGTGCTTAGCAATAAGCAGACCGGCTAAGGCATTGACCTGCATATTTATTAAGAAAAAATCCGTCTCAATCTGACGTAGTGATTTTTCTGGTTGCTGCGTCGCGGTATGTAGAAGTCCTGCACAGTTAATGAGCCAATCAATATGGCTGGTATGCTGGCTAATGACATCCGCCGCTTGTTTGATACTTTGTTCGTCACAGATGTCCATGGGCACCCAATAGAGATTGTCCGCTGCAAAATCAGGAACGCTCTTATGATAAGTAGCAAAGACGCGCAGGCTATCCTTGTCTCCACTATTGGCCGTACTCTCTACCAATTGCTCTACCATGGCTTTGCCAATGCCACCCGTACCGCCGATGATTAGATAAGTTTTGGTACTCATAACGATTCCTTTTTTTGTATTTCTAAAATGAGGACATGCCCAGTATATGGCTTATCTTTATGGTTATGACTATCCTGTCTATCATTCATTCTGGCTGATTTTTATCACCTTTACCATGACAAAAATGCTTAATAACGGCTCATTTAGTTAGCATTGGTTTATGACGCTGCAAAATAACAGCAGTAATCGTCATTATATATACGCTACAATAATCAAAAATTGTCTTCTAAATGAACGCTTTTATACGGATATTATCACCTTATGCTCTCACCACAAGATCAATTGACTGAGCTGGTACGCACGCTTGAGACGCAGCAGCATGTCTTTGCCACTGACCCGCTACTCATCACGGAAAAACTGCAAAATGAGGACGGAAAACCCGTCCAAAAACTGCATCGCCGTGCCTCACGTATCGATAGTAACGGCGCGCTGGCACGAGTATTGGGCAAGATTGATGGGCGCATCAAAGGCATCATGGTAGTCATGAGTGTGGTCTGGTGCATCTCGGGGTTTTTAGGATTATTTACCTTACTACAAGCCAATGTCGTCAATTTCTTTTATGTCTTGGTCTGTTTGCTTGGGTTTCATACCCTTATGCTGGCTGGTTGGCTGGTCATGACCTTGCTTAACCAAGGTCGTCAGTCGCCCAGCTGGTTTGCCAGTTTTGTCAGCCCTAGTTATCTTATCCGTGGTAAGGACGATGTCACCCAAGCGGCGGTTGACTTGTACGAGCGTCAATTACAGCACAGTGGTATGCGCTGGTATCTGGGTCGCTTTAGTCATCAGTTATGGCTTGCCACCTTAACCGGTATGCTCTTTGCGATTATATTCTTATTGATTGTGCGCCAGTATAGCTTTAGTTGGGAGTCGACGCTGCTATCCGATCAGGCACTGATTACCCTCACCCAAGTGCTTGGCTGGCTGCCCAGTATGGTCGGATTTGGTGTACCTGACAATGCCGCTATCGTGCAGAGTCGACTGGTGACAGATGCCATGCCATTGTCTGTCGCGCGGCAATGGGCAAGCTTGTTAATTGGTAGTTTGCTGATGTATGGTATCGTGCCACGGGCGATAGCGTGGGCGTTTTGTGCCTTCATGTTCCGTCGTAAAAAAATGCGCTTAGATATCAAGCTGCCTTATTATCAAAAAATCCTAAATTTCTGGCAGCGTCATGTGGTTGATGCCGACGATTTTACGGAGGTAGCGGCGCCTATCGCTCCAAAGGCAACTGTTAGCGCTGGCAAGAAGCTGGTTGCGCTACTGGAATATCCTTCAGAGCAAGATAACTGGTGGCAAAAAGGTCTTGATGCCAATACCGATAATAATAGTGAGATAGAGAATTTCGGCATCGTTGATGACCGTGATGATATGGATCGATTAACCGTGTATCTAAAGACCCATCCAGTACAAGTATTGCTCGGTATTCATAGTAAAGCACTGCCTGATCGTGGCACGCTACGCAAGCTTGATCAAATTGCGGCGCATGCTAAAGACGGGCTTATTGTGCAGCTACTTAATGATGCGCCTGACACTACTGACGCCTTGCAACAAGATGTGCGATATCAACAATGGCAAACAGCTCTATCAGCACGAAAGATTGGCTTGGTAAGTACTTATACTGCTTAATAAAAAATGATAATAACTTTTTCAAATTTTCACCAGACTCTAATAAATATAATACGGGATCAGATGATGGATAATAATAAAACAAAGAATGAGCCTGTCGGTCTCTTCGCCGACAAGGCTCTAAAAGATGAGCCTATCAACGTAGAAAATTCAATGACAGCACCTACCCAGCCTATTAATATTAATAAAACCAGTGCTAGTCATACAACCGACGTCGCCACTTCCATCAATACCAGTTCTAATTATGAAGCAGAAGATTCAACAACTCGCGAGAGTAAGAAAACTACGATAGCCAGCGGTGAGGCATTAAAATTGGCGGTGGTTGGTCATACCAATACGGGTAAGACCTCTATTTTGCGTACCCTATTACGTGACGTGTATTTTGGGGAAGTCAAAAACGAAGCCGCGACGACACGCCATGTCGAACGCGCCCAACTGACCGATAGTCAGAGCGGCGAAGTATTGGTGGCGTTATATGACACACCAGGTCTAGAGGACGCATCGGGATTGATGGATTGGTTGGAGGACAATACCGCCAGTCGTCGCGATGGTATTGAACGTCTACAGCAATTTTTGGCAGCTGATATCGCTCAAGGTGGTGATGCATTAAGTAGCAATGAGAACTATAGCCAAGAAGCCAAAGTTATCCGCCAATTGCTGGCAAGTGATATGGCGGTTTATGTCGTCGATGCGCGTGAGCCAGTACTGGGTAAATATAAGGATGAACTCACCATTTTATCGTGGGCAGCGATACCTGTTATGCCGGTGTTCAACTTCACTGATAGCCAAAATGCCAATATTGATGAGTGGCAGACCATGCTGGCAAGACGCAATCTGCACATTTCTACCCGCTTCGATTCAGTCGCTTTTGAATTCGAAGATGAAATGCATTTGTGGCAAAATCTTGCGACCATGCTTACCCATTCAGAGATGCTTGAACAGCTCATGCAGAGACGCACAGAAGACTGGGCACAGCTATACGATGAGGCTAATATCATCATTGCGGATTTTTTATTGAATGTTGCCGCTTTCGTGCGTGAGATTAGCGATGATGACGACCCGATGCCAGTATTGCAGCAAATGCAAGAAGCCGTTAGGCAGAGTGAGCGCGCGATGCAGCACAATCTGCTTAATTTATATAAATTTTATGATAATGCGGTAGCAGCGACTCCGCTTGAGTTACAAGCGTATCAGCAAGATCCTTTTGACCCTGAATTGCTCAAAAGCTATGGCATTCGTACGACATCGGGCGCGGCAGCTGGTGCACTGCTCGGATTGGGCATTGATGCGGCAGCACTTGGCACGACGTTGGGATTGGGTGCGGCAATAGGTGGTATCGCAGGTGGGCTATTATCAAATACCAGTAGCATCGCCGACCGGATTACTGGAGTAAAACGCTTATACATTGACCCTGCTACCCTAACCTTGCTCGCCACTCGTGCGATAGATTTACTCACTGCCCTACGCCATCGTGGTCACGCTGCGACTGATGCCACGCAGCTATTATACAAAAGTGATAAAGACAGTAACGATCTGTCTGGAGAAGACAATAACGTGACACCATGGCCAACGAATAAGCTACCAAGCGAGCTAAAAAAAGCACGGGGCAAACCGCAATGGTCATCGCTCAGCAGCGGTAAAGCAGAGCTTGCCCAAAGTTTACGGTTGGACATGGCATGGTCACTGTCAGGAAAGCTACAATCACATAAGCGTGAGTCATAAATTGCTAGCGAACTATCTATGTACTCTATGCATTTAACAGCGCACTCAATGCTTCAGTGCCGCGTACGTCAGTTTGCTGCAGATAAATTGGATATAGCGGATACTTGGTAAAAATTCTCTCTATATCTTGCATCAATTGCTGCTGCCTATCTGCCCGACGCTGCCAGAAATCATCCGACTGTGTGGGAGTTATCAGCTGATTGATGACTATCGCTGCTGGCGTGAGCTTACTGTCTTCTAACTGTTCGATAGCACGTTTGGTCTCAGCCAATGGTAAGACATCAGCGGTCATAACCAATACGATCGCCGTTTGGGTACGGTCATGTAGCAGTGCTCCCGCCTGACTAAACAACTCTTTACGTTTCTCCAGCACCGATACTGCTTGCTCCCAGCGATCAGATTTCTTTGCGGCAAATGGATTTGCAACATCGTTTTTGAGGCTGTCTGTTTGATCGCCCTTTTGATTGTGACTGTCCAAATGTGTTGCTACCGAGCGCAGTTTGGCTTGCCTTCGTTGCTGAGCCAGTAGACCATCCGTCCATGCACCCATCATCTCTGGTAGTACCAGCAATCGTAAGGTATGACCTGTCGGCGCGGTATCAAATATTATATGATCATAACCAGCATGTGCCGCCTCGACTAAATGGTGGCACATGGATTCAAGCATCGCTGCTTCTTGGGCGCCAGGTGCCGACTTAGATAGTCGTAGATGCTCACGAATTTTTGGCATCATATCTGGATTGGCATAGGATTTAATCGTACGTTCAACTTGAGCAAAGTGCGCATCGATGATCACGTCAGGGTTTAACTCAATAGCATCTAGATAAGGCGATATCGTGGTTTTTTCGTTCTTTAGACGCATATTGAGCACATCGCCCAAGCTATGTGCTGGATCGGTCGAAACAATCAGTGTTTTTTGCTGCTGGCTTGCATAATAGCTGGCTAGTGCAGCAGCAGTGGTGGTTTTCCCCACGCCGCCCTTCCCTCCGATAAATATAATCGGCTGCGTCGCCAGCTGCTCTACCAATCCATGTAAAGGGTGTAATGCCATATTTTTATCTCGTTATTCAATCAATACTTATTTTTTATAATCAACAAATTCTTAGCAGCAACCAACGTGATCAAAGGGACATCTCTCCATCCCCATACGCGTGTGCCATTCGTGGAAATTTTCTAAAAACAATGGCTGTAGCTCTAGTGTATAAAAGCTGGCTGGGTTATCAATTCCCAAGCTCTCAGCAAACATAAGCAACATAAAAAAATCTTCTTCATCACGAGCAGCGCGCGCCATCGTCTGTCGATAAGGCGCATGGTAAAACTCATTCAATCCAGCCACAAACCGTTGCCACCATGGTTGGGTGTTTTCTAGCTCATTTGGTGTGTTTTCGTCGTCCATAATGACCTCTTATTTTATTTAATACTTATAATCCATCATGCCTATCCGATACAAAAAACGCCAGCAATTGCTGCTAGCGTTTTTTGTTAGATAGACATTCAGTATGATTTAGCGTTTAAGCGTCGCCGCTTTTACCCTTGTGTATCGACCACTCTTTACGCAATACCGATAGACTCTCAAATGTCACTAAAATCGTGGCCACCAATATAATGATATCCATAATGATAAGCAGCCAATTGCCATCAGTAAAGAAGGTTTTGAGCTGAATCAGCAGTGCAAATACGGTCATAACTAGTAAAAATGATAATGGTGCTAAGGTATACCAGACTGGTTTGCCTTTACGTAACAAAATAACAGTGACAATCATGAGTGTTAGTGCCGCCATTAACTGGTTAGTCGTACCAAATAGTGGCCAGATAATCATACCACCAGCACCATCGATACCACCGGCACCAAATGCCAATAGCAAGCAGCTTCCGACAGCCAATAGTGTTGCGACGACACTTTTATTCAGTACAGGCAACTTGTAAATCTCACCAACTTCTTGGAAGATATAACGTTGCAAACGTACGCCAGTATCCATTGTAGTACCTGCGAATAGCGCAGCCATTACTGTCAACATCGTTTGTGATAGCACCATATCGATACCAACACCAGCATTCAAGATGGTCGCGCCGCCATCGATGAAAGCACCAATAGAGCCATCGCCAAATTTTTGATAGACCGCTTGCCAATCACCAAGCGTAGCAAAACCTGACGTTGCCGCCAAAATTGCACCGAGTGCGAGCATACCTTCACCCAACGCACCGAAGTAACCAACGAAACGAACGTCTTCTTCTTTATCAATCTGCTTGGATGTCGTACCAGTTGCCACTAGACCGTGGAACCCTGATATCGCACCACAAGCAATTGTCACAAATAACAATGGCATGAGTGACGGCGTGCCAATTGGCAACGCGGTGTTGATAGCGGGCGCGACAATATTTGGCGTAGCAATAAAAATAGCAGCATACAGCAGAATCAAACCGACAAATAGCTGCAGGCCATTGATATAATCGCGTGGTTGCAACAGCATCCAGACAGGTAATAATGAGGCGACCGCCGCATAACCAAACAAAATAAGAATCCAGACAGCGTTATCAGGTAAACCCATGACGGTTTCAGGTAACACAATAGGGAACATAGGGCCAAGATAGATCAGCCCATATAGAGCACTTACTCCGATAATTGATACCCAGACCAAATTCATCTTGTAGCGATAAATACACTGTCCAATGATAAAGGCAACCACTAAGGCACCCCAGACTGGTAACACAGCAGATGGGGTTTTGATCATCATATTAGCAATAGCAACACCAAATACAGCATTCACCATTAGTAATAATAAGAAAATAACGACCATCATCAAACTACGGACACGTGTGCCCATAACATTACCAGCGATAGAGCCAATCGACTGGCCTCTATTGCGCATACTCGCCCAAATGGCCGACATATCATGCACACCAGCCATAAAAATAGTACCCAATACCACCCAAATGATGGCAGGCACCCAGCCCCAAATAACCGCAATTGCAGGACCAATAATCGGTGCTGCCCCTGCCACTGACGTAAAATGATGTCCCCACAATACATACTTATTGGTAGGCACATAATCCACCCCATCTTTCATTGTATGTGCAGGCGTTGGACGACTGTTGTCCAAGGCTAAAATTTTGGTGGCGATAAATTTTGAGTAAAACACGTAGCCGCAGAGCATAGCAGCCACAGCGAATACAAGTACAATAGCACTATTCATCTTATCTCTCCCTAGACAAGTATCGGTAGCCTTATAAGTTCAAGCTTTTTGAATTAAAATATGAAAAATATGCTAAATTAGTATGCGATGATTGACTCAGCTCACCTATCGTTTAGGTAAATCCTAGCAATTTGTAAAACTATTGCCAATCAACAAAGTCATCCAAAAGTCATGTATTTTATAACTAGGGCATTTCACTAATTCGCATCTCGTGTGATGAGCCTGAGATTAAAGACTTTGTTTAAATAATAACCGATTTGACGATAAATGTAATGCTAGTAAGACATGAAAAACAACAAATAAAGGAAGTATCATGGAACATTATTTTGGATTCGTACCTTCAGATAAATTAAAAGCATTAATCATTGAGGCCGAGCAAGTCATTGCTTCAAATGAGCAAGTGGATTATTACCCTTATCGCGATGCGCTTACGCATCAGACGGCTCGCGACCTTACAGATAAATTATTGGTTGGCTTGGTAGATATTATTCCTAATCCCGAGCGTCAAGCCTCTATGCGAAAAATTGTTGTAACGATTGAGCGTGCCACCGATACTCTACTCAATATTTTATTGGGTAAAGAGAACAATGAAGAAGTGCTTCCTAGCTTTCATTTTCTAAGGGATCGTGCCACATTTATCGACAATGAAGGCGTCAAGCGTATAGGTTTCAAATTGTCAGATTCAGATGCAAAAACCATCGATGAAGGTTTTGCCGCTATTACACCTGAGCATGTGGATAGAGCGAAGTTCAAAACAGCACTCGAAACTGTCAATGAAGAGACGCTTACCCACTTTGTCAGTCGCTTTGCTGAAACGCTGAAGCTTGGCATGATTAAACGTAAGTCTGTGCCAGTTGCCAAAGCCGCCATTGATAAAGGAATGAGCATGGCGCTGAACAAGTTATTGCCTGACCTACCTGATACGTCGCTGAATCGTTTGGCCAATTATTACCGTCCATTCATTGTCAAAAAGCCATCATAATAAAATTTATATTTTTATTAAAAAGGTAGTGTTGGGCAAATTTGCTAAAATTTGCTAAAATAGGCGGCACTTTTATCCAAGGCGCAACTCATGACCCAAATTAGTAATCAAGAAATTGAAAAAACCCTACGCAACTCAGAGTGCCTTATCAGCAGTATCGAAGTAGCCGCTGCTTATGAGCGCCTTGCCGCCCAGCTTAATTTACATTATGCGGGCCTAAACCCAATCGTTATGGTCGTTATGAACGGTGGTCTTATCCCAGCCGGTCAACTGCTTACTCATCTGACTTTCTATCATCGCATGCATTATATCCATGCCTCACGCTATCGCGATAATGAAGGTACTAGTGAGCTTGATTGGAAATTTAAGCCTGATGTTAGCATCGAAGGCGAACACGTTTTATTGATTGATGATATTTTTGACGAAGGCATCACTCTAAAAGCCATCGTTGAAGAACTGGGTAAAGAAAAGCCATTGTCTATCGAGTCTTGCGTCCTACTCAATAAGCAACACGATCGTAAAGTTGAAGGGTTTGACGTTGATTTTGTGGGTATTGATGTTGCAGACCGTTATGTTTATGGTTGTGGTATGGATTTTCATGGCTACTTGCGCCATCTGCCTGGTATCTATGCAATCAAAGAAGGCAAAATTTAAGTCTTATACTTTGAATGCTTAAAAATATTTGAGTTCTAAAAAAGCATCCAAATTGGATGCTTTTTTATTGCTTGGATTTTATAACTCATACAATGCTCGTATATTTTCTGTAGGTAGTATGCCTGTATCAGTAACCGTGAAGAAATAATTGAGCTGCCAATTCTGAGTCTTTAAAGCCGTATTACTGGTTGGCTTATCCCAGCTGGGATATACCCTTATGCCCATCTTACCTTTTGTAAAATGAGACTGAAGAATGTTATGCTTAAGCAAGACATGCTTCGGAAAAACAAACTGACCAAATGTATGATTGTCTTTAAATGTCGTGATTACTAACAAGTCTGGTGATTGATCATATTGGAAAGGTTGATTAATGCCTGTGGTGTCCTTTTCCCAAAAGGTAACGAACTGCCCTATTTTGGTAGTTGTTTGCTTAGCCACTCTACCTCTAGCTGTTTTAATAGCCGACCGAGAGGATAAGGTAAATAATCCTGCTGCGTATTCCGAGTTTTGTACCTCCTGTTTAATCGAGGATACAATGAATTGGTGAGGCTCATAAATGATTTCATTGATATGATCTAGCACACTATCAAAGGTATGCAACTTTAACCCTCCTTTTATACATCTTGTACTTTCATGTCCTGTAATACTTATCTATTAAAGCTTAGAAAACTGTAATGCCAAGCCTGTATGGCGCTCAGTCGGTGTTTTGACAGCACGTTCGAAAGCTTGCTTGGTACTATAAATGGTCACTTGTTTCTTAGCACGAGTCACTGCTGTATAGATAAGCTCTTTGCTCAATAATCTTGCATGACTATTATCAAAAGTAATAGCCACATGATCAAACTCAGACCCCTGCGACTTATGAATGGTCATGGCATATGCGGTGGCAATCACTTCTTCATTTAGTAAGTTGACAGCAATTCCCTGTGCCTTATTTTCAAAGAACACTTCTAGTCGGCTTCTATCATCGCTGGTCTGCAAGCAAAAACCAATATCACCATTAAATAATCCCAATTCATAGTTGTTTTGTAAGACCATGACAGGTCGACCATGGAACCATGTGTTTTGACCCAATGGTAGTTTTAGCTCAGCAAGATGCCACTGGGTGAGATAGTTATTAATATAATGATCGCCCCACTCACCATTATGACCAGCGCTTAAGACTCTAAACTGGTTAAATATTGCCATTAATAGAGTTATAGTATTTTTTACTGACTCTGGCATGGATTTTTCTATTGTATTTTCCAGTAAATTTTGAATTTTACTTACGTATGAATGGTAATTTTTGCTAATATTTAATAATAAATTTTCATTGCTTAGGCTATTTTTTATTTGGTTATCTAATATAGACTCCGTTTGCAGCGTATTGACATATTGAAAGCTCAACGCTTCATCTTGTCTTAACAACTTCCAAATGGCTTGTGTATCTACCTCTACTTTATTAATTTGAGAGGCAAGCTTTCCTATTCCGGACTCTGCGCTAAATCGCCGACTTTCGGTTAGCTCTGCATGAATGGCTTGTAGTCGTGGAATACGACAGAGATCAGCCAGTACAGCCCCTGCATCTACCGCTGCTAGCTGATTCGCATCGCCTAATAGTATCAGCCTTGCACCCGGTTTTACCGCACTCACAAGATAATTGGCCAACTCAACCCCAAGCATGGATGCTTCATCAACAATGATGATATCTTCCCCTAGTGGGTTATCAGCATTGTAACGAGGCCTGCCTGTCCGACCAATACCTAACAAGCGATGAATGGTTTTTGCTTCTTGCAACTGTAGCTCAACATTCGCCGCGTCTAGAGCCGCCTGCAGAGACTCCTGCATTCTCTGAGCAGCCTTACCGGTCGGTGCTGCCAATGCCAGACTGGCACTGTCCGTACTGAATCTAATGTTCTCAAGATCATCGCCCCTACTCTCTGTCGCCTGTTGCAACGCGATGACTAACTGAGCAACAGTGTAGGTTTTACCTGTACCTGGACCACCGGTAATAATACTAAACGCATTATTATTAGCGACATTGATTGCCTTCACTTGGTGCTTATGAAGGTTTTCAGGCATTGCTATCTGTAAAGGGCTTACTTGCTGATTTAAGATATTGTTGATATTTTTTGCTAAATTAAACTCTGCTTGCCAAGCACGGTGTAACCAAAAGGTGAGCGATATTTTTGTTTCATTATCTGTTTCGATTTTTTGCATTTGGTATACGATAGGTTTTTTTTTGCTTAGGCTATTCTGATATTTATTACTGTCATTATTCGCATCAACATTAGCAAATAAAGCGTGCTCATGAATTGAATGAACGAAAGCAACTGAGTCACTATTTTTCAAACGCTGATATAACGTAGCTATTGCATCAAACCGTTTGACCAGCATCTCTTTTTCATGGTTGCTAAGTGCTAACTGCGCCCATAGCTGAGCTCGTTTACTAAACAAAGTATCTAATGAGCCAAATAATGGCAGCTCAATTGAAGAGTCATCTTTTGATGGCGTATCTATTTGAGCGGCCATTAATGCGAGTATCGGCGTTGCCATCATCTCTAGTAAGTTTTGCTGCCACGCATATAGTGCGACCAACTCACCATTGATTTGACCTTGTAGCGGCGTGTCATGCTCAGCTGCCTCAATGGTCAATACGGTATGGCCCTCTTCCAAATGAGTGGCCAACATAACGAATAAAGCCGTAAATAAGCCGTTATCCTCTGTCTTACCGATATGTTTACTCTCAGTCTCTACCTTTATATCTGTCACGTTATACGCTACATGCGTTTGCTGACGACGCAGCAAAATATAATCACTGAGATTACTGGCCCAACTCTCTTGTAAGCTAATGACTGACTTGCTCTTGTTGTTATTATTACTCATCGTGTGCTTGTCTCTTTTTGATCTGATTAAGTGTTATAACAATGTTTGCCCATTTAATTGTCATATTAAGTTTATTAATCTGGCAGGCCAAATAGTGCGTCTAAACCTTTAATAAAGTCGATGGGAATATCCCAAGTGACCAATCCATAGCAGCCATGTTTCTCTGAGTTGTTACTGCTAGGCTTATTATTATCTTGAGATGTAGTGTCAGCGATTTTAGCATTTGGATCATACACACCGCGTAAGAACACGTACTCTACAGCGCCTAAGTATTTATCTTCGTTACCCGTATAATCACTGATTCTCATCGCAAGGAACCGATGTAAAGCCACTTGATAAATCGCTGCTTGTAGCCAATACCCCGCTTTAGACATTGCTTGTTTGAGCGTATTTTCATTATAATCGCTTAGGCTATTTCCTAAAAAGTTGCTCTTATAATCGACCACATAATACTTGCCAGCATGCTCATACACTAAGTCAATCTCACCACGCAGATAACGATATAGATGTGCCTTGTTTTGCGGAACTAGAGTGACATGCTTATCTATCTCATCAGGTAAATACTGTTGAAAAAGCCTACTGATATCCTGGGCTTTGAAGTTCTCTGATAACCCCATATTGAACTCTAACTCAGCAAATCGCTTACCTTTATCAAGAGAAATCAAGGATTGATTAGAAGATAATAGCGGCGCATGTAGCACCTCTTCAATCCAATTAATTAACGCCTCATGCTTCGTTATATCTATTGACTCAAGATCAAGCCCATCGCTATTTCTTTGTTTTTTGCCTTGTGATCTGCGGCTCTGTTGTTCAGCACTGCTATATATAAGCGGCAACTGATAGCTACTAATCGCTCTATCAATAACCTGAGGCCACTGGGCTTTATTGGTGAAATCAATTTGTTCAAATATCTCATGTAAAAACGTACCGGCATTGGCACCTTTTACAAAGGTAAAGCGGATATCATCTTCTAACTTGAGGCTTAGTTCACTGTCTTGTTCGAGAGACTCTTTGCTATTCAGTGAAGAGAGGTCTGAAACAGAAGACTCTGTCATATCAATGTCTATCGCATCATCAATACGCTCATCCACTATCGCCATCGCTTGTGTAGATTCATCGAGCTGACGTGCCAAAGCGGTAAAGCTGGTCTTAGCCCAGCCATAAAAATAATTGGTTTTCATAACCTCTGCAAAAGGCGCATACTCAATAGTCTCTGTGGCAGGCTTATGAGCACTTGACTTGGTAAGAGCGAGCTGAGCACTGTCATTTACGCCTGCTGAGTTGGCGTAATTATTGTCATAAAACTCATTAACTTTATGACCTCTAAGTATACCTACAATGCCTTTGAGCCTATCAGGTAGCTCAAATTTTGCTTCTGGCGATTCAAACCAATAAAACACTGGCTTTAGCTCAAATCCTGTCTTGTTACTCGGATCTCGCAGCACAACATACAGCTGCTCACTGGCCCGAGTAAATGCCACATAACCAAGCCGTCTTATCTCATCAAAACCTTCTTGTGTTTCGATATCCGTATAGTAACCCTCAACCGTGGCAGAGCCTTGCAATGGTGAGAAGCGGCGCTGATTTCCCGTCGATTGACTATCTAGCGACTGCTGTACTTCTATCGACTGCCGCACTAGCGCTGAAGGCGCTTGTTGCGCGTTGTATAAATACAGCCCATAGTCTTCTTTATTACCAGACTTCCTACTGGCATCACCCATTCCCAATACATAGACAATAGGGAACTCAAGCCCCTTTGACTTATGAATGGTCATTAGCTGCACACCAGACTCTGTCGGTAGCGGATATTGCTTAGCCCAATCACTATTAGGCGCTGCATCTATATGCTGCCTGAACCAAGCTAGTAGCTCATGTTCACCCATGCCTAGACCATACTGCGCCAAGATATCCATCACATGACGCAAGTCCATGATATGGCGATCGCCTTCTGGATGAGCAGCTAGGGCCTGCCAAACGCCTTGTGGTTGCACAGGGCTTTTATCTAATAAATAATGTAGCCCCGATAATATGCCAAAGTGCTGCCAACGCTGTGCACCTTCTTTTAAATAGGTAATAAAGTCTTGATAGCTCTTTTTATTATCAGTAGCTTCATTAGTTGAGAAGTCTTTCAAATTAGAATTATTTGAATGGGAGCTTGTTGTACTGCTGCCCTCAGTAATGCCTGACTCATGGTCCGTCATCATGGCTTTGATGTTTTTGATACTCAGCCCATATAGGTGACTGGTCAACACCCGATTAATCATGTCATGACGATATGGATATAGCATAGCACTCAGTAATGCTGCCACATCTTCTGCCATGATAGTCTCAAATATGCTGACATCACTGGTGGTCAAGGTCGGCACATTGAGTTTTACTAGCTCATCTTCAACTTGTTTTAAGTCTTTTTTAGCGCGTGCTAGCACCCCAATATCACTCGGTTGAATCGGCTTACCCTTTAGCATCTGACCACTACTGAGTAAAGTGGCTATATGGCGAGCTGTTATTTCATGCTCATCGTAGTCAAACTCTTTTTCCTTGTCATAAGGCAGGTGCAATAAGCTCACTGGCTGAGCAGAAAGCACTTCTGTCACCAGTACATCATCCAAGCTATCTGACGCATTAAACCAAGATAGCTCGTATTCCGGTTTTGCTGCTTTGATATGTTGATAATGAATACCAGTACCTAGCTGCGACAGCTTATTCTCAGCAGTTGTTGCATTAGCCATACCAAACCAACAGTTCAATGCGTTAATCACACCAGCATTCGAACGGCGATTGATATCAAGCGTCCAAAGAGCACTTTTATCAAACTGGGATTTCATGTAGTTGTAGTTGGCCACATCGCCACCGCGAAACCCATAAATAGCCTGTTTGGGATCACCAACCAATAACAGAAACTCATGATTGGCTTTTTTAGTGGTTGCTTGCTTATCACTGTCCGACTGTTTACGTTTATTCTTTGGCAAGTAGATGCTTTCAATCATAATGGCTTGCTCGCCATTGATATCTTGCGACTCATCAATCAATGCCACAGGATAGTGATGACGAATATAACGCGCCAGCTTATCTCCTTGGCGACCAGTTAGCGCTTGGTTTAAGCGTACCATTTGTAAACTAAAGGTCGTCTCACCACGCTCTTCTAAAATAACTGGCAGTCTATTACGCACAGCAAGCACAATATGGCGGTTAAGATTGGCCAATACCAACAATATATGCTGATTTAAACCGTCTAGCATGTCTAAGAGAGCCATTAACTTGCTAATGGTCTCTAGCTCAAAAAGTGTCTGATGCTCTTTTTCTTTATTCTTATTAAAGTTCTTAATTTTGCCATCTTCATCTGGATATCTAGAATCCTGCAATGATGTCAAAATCTTATTCTCGCTCTCATTCAAATAGCTATTAAATGCTAGCTGATATTCCGATATCTTTTGATGCACCTCGATAATGGCATCAAACTGTTTAAATAAGTTAGAACGTCCATTGAAGCCTTGAGACTTTCTATAATCAGGATTTAAATAAGGCTGAATATCGGCTAAATCTAACTGAGAAAACTCGTTGATTAGCTTGTCATAGGCATCAAAATCAAAGCTTTTCTCATGCCTTATCTCATCAATCGGTGCAGAGATAAAGTTGAGCGAGCGAGTCACATATTTCTTATGATCGCCGACCTCAGTCAGCTTACCTTGCTGATCCATTAATGCATACAGCTTAGGCTGCTCATAGTATAAGCGGCTCTGAAACTGACGCAGCTCATCATGGATAATACTGTCCGTCACCTGTTCAATACTGCTGTCTTCAATAATCCCCATGCCCTGCTGGTGACCAGTCTCGCTGCTGTACTCCGTCAACCATTTTTGCGCCAAGCTATCGAGCGTGCCTACAAATAGCTTATCCAATGTGGTTAGTACCAGTGCCGTACGCCGAATGGCATCTATCATAGAATAGCTGTACACGTGATCTAGCAAATAACCGACGAGATGCAGGTTAATAGGATCTTGCATAATGCCATCTAAGCGCACATATTTGGCCTGATTAACCAACCAATCTTCGCGGTCTTTCTTTGCTTGTTTACGTTGCTCAGCCGCCGCTTGCTTATCAACAGCAAGGTCTTGATTTAACTCGTCAATATCTGTCTCAACGTTTGCGTCTACGTCTGAATTACTGCCTGCTTGTGCGTCTTTATTACCCTCAGGCATGACTTGCAGTATGTTGGGATAGAGACTCTCTTTGTTGCTAGTATCAGCACTTAGGCTATTAACCCATTGTAATAATTGATAGAAATCTACCAAACGATCATGAATACGCTGACGCATTTCGGCAGCGGCGGCTCGAGTAAAGGTCGTGGCAATGATTTGCTCTGGTGCACGTCGCGCTTCGATCAGTAGGCGCAATACAATACCGGTCAACGTCCAAGTTTTGCCCGTGCCCGCTGAGGCTTCAATCAGGTGTTTACCCGTCAGATCAACATCAACTGCCGGTATGACATCATTTTTACGTTCAGGCACAGCAGACGAAGGCAGCTCATCTGAATATTCATCAAATAAATTCGGTTGTGTAGACAAGTCAATGATACTGGTTGGGTCGGTAAAGTCTGTCATATAGGCGCATACTTTTAATTATTATTTATTAGAGCAAGAGAGCAGAAAGAAACTATTCTAAACTGTTAGCTATCTAAGTTAGTTAACGCATTAAACATCGGCTCATACAGTGGTTGGGCTAATGTAGTCAACGCTGCCGATAGCGCTTTGAATGAATCTTGGTCACGTAGTACATATTGCCAAATAGCATGCTGCGAACAAGTATCATATACCGTGTCTGAGTTGTAGTTAGGTCTTAACCAGTCCGAGAAGTCGGCACGTTTTGGCCAATAGCTATTACCGGCACCTTCTTCAGGCTTTAGATACTTATCAAGGTAATTAAGTGCATATTCTGGCAGTAATGTAATAGGCACTTGACCCGTTAAATTGCCAAAAAACGCCCATTTTATCAACTCAATCACAGCGTCTTCATAGACAATTGGGCTTAGTTTAAATGCGATTACATCTTTATAGTTACCAACTTGTGAGCTGGGCTTATTAAAACGCCAAATACTCACGCCATCATTTGAGGCTACTTGCTCGGCAGTGGTACGTCTGGCCACTTGCCAATACAAATGTGACAACCAAAACTTGAGCAAATGCCTAGGACTGGCAGAATTGGGCAATATGTTTAACCATTGCTTGGGTGATTGCTTAGCATAAGGCACGCCCGCCTGAATAATTGATATGGGTGCTAATATAGGTACTGAGCCTTTGATCTTAATGACTTTTGGCAACAGCTTAAACAGTGTTTCTGTACCCTCTATATTCGTCTGATTACTTGACTCGTTGTCAGTGCTACTCAGTATATTTTTTAGCTCTATCTGAACAGGATGCTCGGCGGTCGGGGTTAGTAGTTGTAATGCTGTCGTACTACTCCCTCCACCCTCATTGAGAATACTGCTTTCGTCAAAGCCATTAGCAATTAATTGTTCTTTAAATTCCAAGCATTGTTGTTGCAGTTTTTTTTGTTGATTGGGTAATGTAGTTTGGCGAGCGACACCAGCTGGCATAATTTTTTGATACATTAGGATTGGAGTGGTGGTCTCAGCCACTGCATTACTATCATTCTTCTTAGTCTCATCGGCGACCAATTGCTTAATCAAATGGTCTTTGATTTGATAGGTAGTTAAACTGTTTAGAAATAGCGGCTCTTGATGCGACAGTGCTTCTTCACCTTGCACCACATGCACTTTTTGAGACCGTAAGAACGCTTTGGCAGGATGGCGTACTTGGTAAGCCAACACCCCTTCAATATCTAGCTCTCCGATGTTAAATATGCTATCAGATAGCACCTCTGTCATGCTACTGACATCGCTAGCGTCAACAGCTGTATCTAGCGCCAGCAATTCAGCCAATGCAGACAAGGTTTGATTGTCTACTTGACCTAGCTGACCCAAGCCTTGACCAAGCACCTGAGCGATTGATTCATACTGCGCTTTTGTGGGTAAGCCGACCAGTTGCATAGGCTCACCAGACACTCGCCCTTTCAATGTATCAAACACCGCTTGCCAAAGCGGCGCAGGCGGAAACTGTTTTTTCTGAGCCAGTTTGGTTTTGCGCATGGCTGTATTTAATAGAGTATCCAGCTCATCAATCATATCGACAGGGCTGGAATCCTGAGCATTGATAGTAATGTTGGCATTAACGTTGGCATTAGCATTGTCATCAATATCAGGAGACGCTTGCTCAAAAACATTAGCACCTTCAATTTCTGTCTCAAACAGGCTCTCATGAAAAGGCAGTGCAGGATGCTCAGTCACTAGCCACTGCTTAATCAATTTAGGTAAGTAGCGTTTGAGACTCTCGGTGGTGGGATCAATATTCTCAGGTAATGTCTCCAGCGAGTTCACCTGCCATTGCACTTCGCCTTGTAGGAATTGCAATAACTCGCTCACTGGGTTGGCTGGCAGATGCTCATGGGTGTCCGTCAAGCTTTGGCCGTTATAGAACATCCAGCAAGCACTGCGCGCACACAGTAGCGCATCTAAAAATGCGCCGTTGTCATCATCTTCACTGACTCTGTCACCGCGGCGGGCATTGGTCGCTTTCATCAAATCATAGCGGTTGTCACGGTCACGCCCTGGGAACTCAGAGAGATCCATATTGAGCATCACCACCAGCTCAAACGGCACGTTTCTTAGTGCACCGAATCGACCAAAGGTAATTACTCCAGTTGGCTCCGCACTGACCTGCTGACTCTCTAGCTCCGCTTCGATACTGTCTAACATAAAGCTCAGCTTGAGCGGCAATTGTTCCACACCTGCCAGCCTCTGCTCCACTTCTCTGTTGTCGATATCACCACTAGCGTACTGTCTATAGTGACGATTGGCTCGTAGACTTGATTTAAAGCCATTCATCGCGTTGTAAATGGCGCGCATGGTACGCGTTTGGTCCACATCGCCAAAGTAGCGATGGATAACTTGTGTCTCAATCTGATCGAGCCAGTCTTCCGCTTTCATTTTTTGTGTATGGTCATCACGTCGTGCGACCAAGCCAGTATAAATACGGCAAAGCGCTTCAACAATCAGCGCATCATTTAGGCTCACTTGTGGTAGCGGTAATGTCATTTCTGGCAACGCAGTGCTTGGCCATTCACCCTCATCTAAAGGATATAAACAGTCGCTTAACTCGGCCTCGGGCATCACCAGACCTAAGGTCAATCTGTCTAACGCTTGCGCAAAGCTAAAGCGATAGTCGTAATCATTACTGTCCAACGTTTGCTTAAGATGCAGCTCATCAAAACCACGAATAAAGCCCGCCTCTACCAACAAGTCACAGCCACGGCTCATTTGCTCATGAGTCAGTCCAAAGCTTTCAAATAAAGGCGATAACATGAGCCAGTCTAATACTTCAGCCGCTTCAAAACGGGCGCTATGACTGCCCAATAGCTTGTAAAAACCGATAATCGCTTCCCATAACTGGCGAATGTCGGCATCAACAACACCAGTCACTTTAGCAGGCAAAGTCAAGCCGTCTTGACCTTTACCATTGACGAAGATAGACCCAATCAATGCATGATGACGTTCAACATCGGGTAGCAGCACAACAATGTCAGATATATGGCGTTTCTTTTCACCAAGTTTGATAGGTTCATTCAACCAACGGCCAATCATAATCCGCAGCACTTCAAGCTGACGCTGCAAACTATGACACGAATGAATGCTTAGGCTATTATCTTGAGAAGATATTGCCCAAAAACGGTCTACCTCAAAGCGCTTACTCTCTAACGCCTCATCTTCATACCAAGCCGTTGCTGGCTTAGCTTCATCAAAGCTTGGCTCTAGTTGCTTACTTACTGCTTGCGAGACTGTAGCGGCTGTTGCTTGCTGGGTCGATTGCTCATCAAGCATCAACACATCGTTCTGTAAACGCCTTAACAAACTTGGACTATTTTGAGTACTACTAGCATCATAAATATACTCAGCAGCAACCTCATCATTGAAACCACTATCAAAATTATCTTGCCACTCTACAAGCGCATCGTCGTACTGCTCATTACCAGACAAGTTAGCAAGCATGGCAAAAGCATCGCGCGATTGCTTGCCCAAACGTGATAGCAAACTATGACCGTAATCACGTAAAAAGACACTCTCAGGGTTAATAATCTGCTGACGCTGCAACCATGATTTATCAACGATATCTGCCCAAAACAGCTTTGATGGATTGTAATGTAATAGCGTGATATTCATGTATTGTGACAAGCGCTGTAGAAAATCAAGCTCGGTCTGTGGCAGTTGCTGGATGGTAAAAATACGCAGTATGGTTGGCAACTGAGCACGCTCATTTGCCTTGTTATTTTTTAAGGCCGACCAGAATGCGCGCTCCAGTGCCACACGGTGTAGATGAACATCAGCAAATAAATGCGCCCACAAGAATCGTTGGGCGATTTCTAACTCAACATAATGCTCGACCAACCACTCAGGCGTGCCACGCGCATATTTATCAAAACGCAATGACAGTTCATCTTTATCCGCTATCAACTCATCCACATTCAGCGGTTTATTATGTGACCATAGCGCCAGCCAATCCTCACGATGGGTTAAGTATCGGTTAAACACTCTTGCCAAATCGCTTGCCAGCTGCCAAATACGGGCATCTTGTTGCGCCTTATCCTGTCGCACATTGTCCTGCTGAGCATCTGCCTGCGGTTCATCAATCAAAGACGCTAGCAACGGATGAACCGGATGCTTTTCATCTGCAACAATCGACTCTTGGTAGTAAGTCAAATACCCAAACAATCGCCATTGCATTACCGTTGGTGACAACACCGCCACTTCCGGCACGTTTAGAGTTTGCGCTTCAGGGTTTTGCGCTAGTAAATAAGCGTTATGGCGGGTTAACACATCTTGCATCAGCGTCCATTGATACTGACCCCAAAATTTAGTACGCACCAAGGTACTAATACCAGCACGGCTAGCAATCGTCTTATCCAACCAATCGCCCAATACCATGGAGGGTACAATGACAATGAAAGGCTCAAATACAGGCTGATCCTTGGACTGGTATTGTACAAGCAATTGATCAACAAGGTTTTCGGTACGGTGCGATTGAATTATTTTAAACATAGAAGGGCAATCTGATTGGAATAAGGGTGAGATACTAAGATTGATAAAAAAGGTTTAATTTATAGATGGGATGTCTGTATCCAATTTCACAAACGCTATAAAACGTCCAGACAAAACAAAAATCAATACTCATCAATCCATGTTTGATGGTCGTTACTGTTATGCATTTCTGCTAGCATGAGGGCCATAAACAAAAACAACCATAGTAGCAAATTCTACATATCCATTGATGACGTTGACATGCCGAATTCGCTATCAGTGTGCCATTGATGGTTATCGTTTACTAGTGTAGATGCCGACATTATAATAAGCTTGCGACACTTAGTGTCGTTTTATACTATCATTCATCTTTATTATGAAATAATTTCATTGCGGTTTTTAAATTGACCTTTACAACCTGTATATAAATAACACTTTCTATTGACGAGATTACTTAATATTATGCCATTGCGTCCCATTGATGCCATTTTTGTCCATCCAAAACAACGCTTATACGTCGTGTATTATCGCGGTGAGTTGTGGCAATTGCCACGTATGAAAATCGATGACAGATCATGGCAGAACAGACGACCCTATAAGGATGATAGTAGCTCACTTTACCTGAGTATTCATCAAGCTATCAGCGATCCTTTACTTGCGCAGAAATTGAGAACGCTAGATCTGCCTGTGGCGGTACGTGGTAGCACGTTGCCACGTTTTGAAGCATGGTGGGAGGCACATGGGTTTAAATGGTTAAAAGACAGACTATTAACAGGTGAATCACCATTAGCAGCGCATACTGAGACAGGCGCTATCAACGATGGCGAAAATGACTCTACTGCAACGCTAAACAGCAAGTCACCCTCAGTCAATAACAAGAGCGCTGGACAGCAGAGCCGTGTACAAAATAGCGATACTAAAAAAGCACGCAAACAAGATGATAACTTGCAAGCAAAGGATGTGTTTGCTGATATGCTGGCAGACTTGGTAGAGGAAGTGTTGTATAAATAGCTTTATATTTAGCAGAAAATCACTCACTATATGCCATTTGAAGATTTAATTAAATCCACTAAAACAAGAACGATAATATATGAAAGACTACAAGCTGCTATTGGCTGGCCTGCTTTTGCTGCTGCTGATTATACTTATCGCTGTCTTTACTTGGCTGTGGAGTAGCAATCGTAAAAACATAGACCCGCTGCCCATTATGGCAAGCGAGAATGAGCCAATGGCTGGGGCAACTGAAGACGATGCTAAAACTACCACCGATAGCACTTTGTATTTGCAAGTAGAGGACAGTTTGCAAACCCCACTAGACCATGTTATCACTCGCTTTGAAACCCGCTATCCGCATGTGCAGGTGTTGGCAAGCTATGTACCTTCGACAGCGCTTTTGACTTTGCCAGAGGGCAATACTAATGGTATGTCTGTTATCAACAATACCGATATAATTATTGCTGATGATGGTCTGTCAGTCGAGCAACTGTCACCCTTACAGACCCAGATCGACGTCGAGCAAGGCAAGCACAACCAGCGCAAAGCTAAGACTGATAGTACCGCTCAAGATAACTCTGATAGCGTGAAAGCAAATAAAATTGCGGTAACGGATAATACTGAAGCACGTCGCCTGAATTCTTTTAGCTATGCTATAAAAGACACACAAAAAGTTGATGGTGTCATTTTAACAAATAACCCTGCTGCCATCAGCTTTCGCAACTTTTTGCTTTCAAGTACTGGACAAGATATATTGAGAAAATACGATTATTATAATATTGATGGCTATAACAACACTGTGAACGACTTGTTTAAACCCACGTCAAACCCCCAAGCGTCAGCTAATGGTAGTGCTGTAGAAGTGGCTGATGCGCTAACTAATGGTAAATAGTCGCCTATAATCTAAAATTATTGACCATAATAGTTTTCATTGATTGCTTTTATGTCTTCTTTTTTCTACAATAGCACTCCATAATGCGCCTATAGCTCAACAGGATAGAGCAGTTGCCTCCTAAGCGATCGATCCGAGTTCGAGTCTTGGTGGGCGCACCACATGAATATAACAAAAGACCCCTTAACGCCCTATTACAAAGGCTTTCAGGGGCTTTTTATTGTCCAAAATTTACCTTATATACCCATAATTACCCCTTGCTTACTGTAATTTTTACAGTATTCTATACAGTATGAGCGCAAAAGTACTGTACAGGATACTGTAAAAATGGCAAAAACCGTCAAACCCCTTACCAATACTCAAGTCGATAAGGCAAAGCCTTTGGATAAACCATATACCTTAACTGATGGTGGCGGTCTTTATTTACACATTAGTAAGGCCGGCACAAAAGCATGGCGCATTGACTATACAACACCTATCACAAGAAAACGTGTCACAGTAACACTAGGTCAATATCCAGAGATCACTTTAGCAGCTGCAAGACAGATGCGGACTGATATCAAGTATCATCTTGCTAACGGTGATGATCCACGCGATATTAAAAAAGATGAAGAGCGCAAGCAGTTGCTTGAGTCTAAAAATACGTTTGCTGCAATTGGTGAAGAGTATATGAGCCGCAAGACTCATATCGCCCCCTCTACTACTCAAAATAACTATAGACAGCTTAAACGGCTGAATACTCATCTTGGTAATATGCCTATAACAGACATCAAGCCAATGGATGTATTAGAAGCCTGTAGGTCGGCTGAAGCACAAGGGCTTATTGAGACAGCGGTAAAGATGCGTACGATGGCAGGACAAGTATTTAGATATTCTGTGCAGACTGGACGCTGTGAGCGTGATATTACGCAAGATTTATTAGGGGCACTAAAGACACCAGTCGTACAGCATCATGCTACTATCTTAGATACCAGTGAACTTGGTAGATTGCTTAATGATATCGATGACTATCAAGGGTCATTTGAAGTTAAAATCGCTATCAAGCTAATGCCTATGGTGTTTGTAAGGGCTGGCGAGTTACGTTACGCTCTCTGGGATGACTTTGATCTTGATGCCGGTACCTGGACTTTTACTCCAAGAAAAACTCAACGTAGAACTGGCTTATCTCTTATAGTCCCACTACCTACTCAAGCTATTGCTTTAATCCGTGAATTATCCCTACACGCTCGTAGCAAGTACCTATTCCCAGCTATTCATACGACTGTACAACCAATGTCGGAAAACACAATGAATCAAGCTTTAAAGCGGCTTGGTTATAGTGGATCGAAACAAACAGTTCATGGGTTTAGAGCCACAGCAAGAACTTTAATTGTAGAAAAGCTTGGTTTTCCTGAAGCATTGGTAGAGCAACAGCTTGCTCATCGTGTAAGAGATATGCATGGCAGAGCTTATAATCGTACTGTGTTTTTACCAGAACGCAAGGTAATGATGCAGGCGTGGGCTGACTATTTAGATGAGTTGAAAGCAGCCACTGATTAATAGTCATTACTGAGATTTAGAAAAATTAAATTACATTTTATTCATAAAAGTAGGCCGCTAAATTAATAGCGGCTTTTTTGTATTTGATCTTAGTTCTATATGGCTAATTGCTAGAAAAATCAGAATCGGTTATAGTCAATCAAAATTAATCGAGTAATAGAATGAATATCAAAAGCATAATATTGACAATGCTTGCATGGTTTTTTGGAATACTCTTTCTTATAGCGGGACTAGGAGCTATATCTTCTGAAGGGTTCTTGACTGGATTAGTATTCATAATAGGGAGCACTCTTTTATTGCCACCTATTAAGCATATTTTGATAAATAAAGTACCCAAGCTTAGTAGAGGTAAACTAACCCTTTTAGGGTCTGTGATTATATTTGGTACATTAATGACAGTCTCTCCCTCTGAAGAACCAGTTGGGACAAACCAGACTACAGCTGATATTGATAATACGTCTAAAACTGTTGCTGAACCAGTAGTTGAGACTAAACCTGAACCACCGCCTGCAGAAGAACCTCTGCCAGTTGAAGCAAAAATTTCAGCTGAGGACAGTACTATATCTAATCCTTTTGATAGCACCAATAGCACACCAGTAGCATTAATGGAACAGCCTGAGCCTGAAATTAAACCTGAACCTGTACAAAATTCCACTACCTCAAACCAAGATTGTTCAGGACTTCCTAGAACATGCGGTCAAATGTCATCATGTGCCCAGGCTCAAAAAGCATTACAGTGTGGCAATGGTAGATTGGATAGAGATAACGACGGGGTACCATGCGAATCAATCTGCCCAGGTGGCTAGTTAGTTTAATGGCTTTATCAATAGCTGCATACTCATCTGTCCACGAAGAAAGTCATGGCTATGGTTTCGTTGAAGTAAACGAAGTGTTTTGGGGGGCGTATCACAATACGCCCTACCCATTTACTACAAATGGCGAGATATCATGTGGTATTCATCCAGAGTTTGGCCCAGCTGTATATTTTGAGCCTGAAGGCTTTGTTGATGAATCTTCTATTGGTACTCCACTTAAAAAAGCGGCTGCTGAGTCTCTAAAGCAAGCAGATATGACTCCAAATGTGCCTTATAGCGTTAAGAAGGGTGCTGATTTGAGTGAGGTTAGAGAGATTAGGTTGAAAGCATGTAGTGAGATGTATGAAGATATTTAGAACTGTTTAAGAAGCAAAACTAGTGGCAATAAAAAAGGCACGGCGTGAATTGACCACGAATGCCTTTTTATGCACTTGATTCTTAGTTGTTTTTCACTTATAAAACTTTAGCTTACTAATTTGGTTTTTACCTGTCGAGTTCACCTTAACTTCAATAACTTTTTTTGATTTGGTGAAGTGCTGATCACCATTTTTAATATAGAAATCAATGCGCTCTTTGTTCTGTTTAAAAGAAGACTCAGCGAAATCTATCTCTTCAACTGTAATATCTAAGCCTATATGATATTCTGCCTTTTTTCTGAGTTCATGGTATCTTTCAAGGTCCACACCCAAATCAACTAAAACTCTAATTTTTGAGCGTTGCAAGCTCATGTATATTTTCTGGTGAGAGCCATACTTGGGGGTTCTTTCAGTTGGGTTAGGCGGATAATCATATTTCTTCAATACATGCCCGTTCGAATGGGGATTATCAAATAAGGAGCTAGCGTATAAAAAAGTAGCATAATAGCCACGAATAATTTTTAGCCGCTTATGAGCTTCTGTACACTCAAAACTCATTACGTCAACTTCTGACTTCTGTTTGTATAAATCCTCAATTGTTACCGCCATTTAAGCCACCAGCTCTTCATTCATACCTAGGTATAAAGCATCTGGATTTTCAGTGCCATCGTAACGGCTCTTCTCCTGTTTGAAGAAGACTACGAACTTACCTAATAACTCATGACGATCATTATCAAATACATAGTCCACAAAATAAGTGGTGAATTCTGTATTTAGATAGGATGCCTCATCTGCATTTATGTTTAAAAACACCTCAATTTTTACATTTCTATCTAACCCATTGTTAATACTAAAACGAGGATTAAAGTTCTGTCGAGTATTTTGTAAAACAAAGCTCGAAACCAATCCTAGGAACTCTGTATATTCCTCTAATGAAATAGAAATTAAGTTAATATCTTTTTTTAATTTATCAAGGTGCATAACCAAACCTGTATCCTCTTCGGCAAATTTACTGCCTGCAAACTTATTGAGAAATCCAGTATCTAGTGTATTTATAGCGATACGGCGGATACTATTAATAACACTAGAGTCATAGAGTTTTGATTCTATCATCAACCTTTCAAGTATAACTTTCGCCTTTCTATACTTATTCCTATCGACAAGCAAGGTAGCATAATTTCCCAAAACAACTATATTGCTAGAATCGATCTTCATTGCCACGCAATAGCTGTAATCGGCTTCTCTCAATTTACCTTCTACTGTGCTAACTAAAGCGCATATATAGTGATAATCAGCATAGTTGCCAGCTTTATTTTTCTCTGCCCCATTAAGATATTTCTGCACTTTTAAATTATTAACTGAGTAGAGGCCTGATTGACTTTCAAGACTTGTGCTTACAATGTCATTAATAATATCCGTTAGAATGTCTTGTTTGGTTTTAGGCTGACGTGGTGCCATAATTCACCTTTATTTCGTCTATATTTCTTTATATATATAGTCAAGATACAAAAAAATACCCGTAAGGGTAGTTTTTTGCATTGTCCGACGAATAGTAACACCTAAAAATACTTTATTCAATTCATAAGGCACTTATTTTTGTTCGTGTCAACCCTGTATTTTTGCATGTTTGGATGCTAGCAGAGCACTATTTTCAGAATAGCCCTCTCCACCACCCAACCGATTATTGAGTATGTTCTTCGTTCTTCAATACAACTCTCTTCTTATCCAATTTGGCAAGTATCCTGTCCAATAATCCGATATTTAAGTAGCTAGCCATACCATAGCTGCAGCGGCCAATGCACCAAATGAAAGACACATAAGAATAGAAGCTATAATTTCTATAACACTAAAGATGTTACTTAAACCCCAATTCATCACTACCAACTTTCTCAATTAGTTTAGACAGATATTATTTCCACAGCGAAATTAAAACAATCTACTTTGCTTTTCTAGAATACTAGATAGGATATCAATATAGTGATTAGGCTTAGCATAAAGCACTGTCAAATAGTCCTTGGCACGAGTCATACCCACATATGCAGTCTTTCTTAACTCAGGTGTATCTTCTTCAACAACAGCCAGACCCATCATATATACATTTCTAAATTCTAAACCTTTACATGAGTCTGTCATGATAACCTTAACACTAGGACAATTAAGATCTAAATTTAACTTATCTTCTTTTGTTAAGATGGCACTGACGCAGTCATGCTCGCACCCTAGCTCTAATAACTTAGTCTTGAGCTTTGGAATTAGCTTCTTAACTATGTCCCTTTTTACATTTGACTCCATGATGATAATAGCAGATTCCGATAAATCGATACCGTTTCCAGTGTGGCTCATGATGTCTTGTGCGACATAATCTATCATTTCATTAAAAGAATTTTTCTGAACCAATAAAGGTAAATCACCTTCTCGGCAATCATCGTAGTCAGGTATTAGTGATTTATCTTCACTTTCAATATCAACATCAACGTCTTCACCTTTAAATTCTGTGCACAGCTCTAGTATCTGTCGTGTGTTACGGTAACTTTTATTAAGCAATGTAGGCTTCTTGCCTTGCACGTTCAAACCTACAGACTTCCAAGTAAAGTTTTTTCTACCAAATATATTTTGAGCGGGGTCGTAACAGAAGAGTAAGCTATCCTGCTCTGATAGAAGACTCAAAACCCCTTTGATCATATCTTCTGTAAAATCTTGTCCTTCATCAATTAAGACAGCGTCATACTTCTGAAAATCTTCCTTACTTTCCACATAATCAATCAGTCTTTCTGATCGACGGATATTGTAATCATCCCAAGTCTCCTTATCGTCTTTTTTTAGCTTAATATTGGTCAAATCTGATAGAAGACTGTGGTAGTGCTTTACTTCTATGTAACCTTTACCTGATGAACGATAAGGCTCTCTATGTGAGTCATTTAGACTTGCGCCTAAATGACTTCTTAATGAAATATTAAAACATACTACCAATATACGCCAATTAGGATTGAACCTAGCTAAGTGCCGAGCACGATATGTTACAACCAAAGATTTTCCACTACCAGCAACTCCTTTTAAGATTCGATGTCCAGTACCAATAGATTTTGAAACTATTTCTTGCTGTTTATCTAAAACCTTGATTAAGTCGTCATTGTTGAGCGCAATATCTAATGCAAGTTCTTGCTGTGGATTGACACGTAACTCTGGAAATATAGCGTACCTAACAGCATCTAACTCTTTGCTACTTAATGGCGTAAATGCAAACTTATGATTAAAAGATCCTAGCAGTTGTTCAACAAATGAATTACGTGACTCTTTATCATCTACGTCTACACGCAAATCATCCTGAAAAATACATTTTTGATGGCTAAGTATGGAGTCATCCATTAGTCCTGCTTTTTCTGCTTGGGCTCTTTCCATTCCAGTAAATATGACACATTCAGTTGTTGGAAACCTTAACTTACCAGCAAAATTACCAATTTTTTGTCTAAGCGAGTGTTTCTTTTCCAACAAATTTCTAATTTGTAGTTGAACACTGCGTGCTTGTTTAAGTGGGTTCTCACGGTTTTGTAATGAACCATCACTATTCTTTATAGTAAAGGTACTAGGATTCGCTGCGTCTATATAAGACGTACTCCAATCCTTAACTTCGATTAAAATTATACCGTGATACTTTGAAAAAATAAGGAAATCGCCATGCTTACTTTGAATAGATGCACAAGGTTCGTACCAAACGATCCAATCACTATCAGGAAGAAGTACACTTTTGAGTAAGTTATAAACTCTTCGCTCTCCTGGCGTAGAACCTTTGACTACTCCGATACTATCTGGAATCATTTCAGCCATATATATTTCCTTGTATTGGTACTGATTAGATCAATACCATCCAAACTTTCCATGAAAAAATTCAGCATTTTAGCCTACATTTGTAAGAAAGGAAAATAAATTCCTTACAAATGTATTTCGAAGTTTTAAAATATATAGCTGAAAACCAGTCCTTTATTAGGTATACAAAATTATTCGAGTAAAACGACTCAGACCATAAGCGTTAAACTAGAGTCAGAAAATAATTTATTAAGCTCTAATTGCTCATCATCAAACAGCACGCTTGGCGCACCAAAGATCGCATCCATCATGACTTGATCAGCAGTGGCGTTCTCAAAGATTTTCTCACTTTTAATTACCTCAAACAAGTTCTTAAAGGCTAGATTAATTTTCTTACGTTCGTCGCCTTCAGGGTATGCTTGGTGAAATCCACCATACAATGCATTATCTGCCCCATAGCTTAAGTAATCGTTACGTCTGCCCTGGTCTTTCAGGCTATCTTCTAGAAAAGCTTGAAAAGCACGTGCGGCCATTTCGTGGGTTGTTGACCAATAAGGCTTTGAGCGCTCAGCGTCAAGTTTTTTAGAATTGGCGTAAAACTCTGATACAGGCTCACCAGTGTTTAAAATAACAGGCTCTCCTACTTTGTCTTGATTAAAGAAGGCGACAGCTACCTTGCGCCACTGGCTATGTTTTTTTCTACGCTTAGACCTATGCGGTGAATCAAGTTTTGAATCGACAATATCTACCGCCTCTTTGGCATCCTTCGCATCAAATATCAATTTAGCCAAGCGAGTACTGTTTTCTTTAATATTAAGCAATGCCAGCTCTATATCTTTATCTGTAACTCTAAACACTTCAGGTGCTCTAACATCACCATTTTGCATAGTCTCTTGTAGTTGAGCAAAGGCTATTGATAGCTTGCTTGATTTCTCGACGACCATCATGGGATCAATACTCAGGTACTTGCCAGCGCCGGTCGCACCATCTACCCCTAACACTTCGCCCAAGATATTGTCGATCGCATGGAACCATTCATGGCCCAACGAGCCACCACCTTTCATCTTAGTGATATTAATTACGCGCTGTACTGGCTCATAATGCGCCAAAGCCCCTTTAGTACCACGCGCGCCTAAAGCAAGTGCTAGCCTGCCACCAAACGCTAATGATTTAGGGTCAATCCCCACGATGTCAGATAGGTCCATCATAGAAGCTGCTGCATTCTCAACATGGAATTTAGCACTGGTTTTGTCCTTCAGTACCCAATTGCCTGATTGGATATCACGGAAGCCAAACGTATCTTTTAGCTCTTCAGTAGAATTGATGGTAACTGGATCACCGCCGATACGCTCAATATTGTCAGCAACGATCAACTCAAAGGTATTCTTTTTCTTACCCTTCTGCTTGCCTTGCTCGTCTGATTTACCTGCTTCGGGCTTAATGGTTAAATCCCAGTCATTATATTTGCCCTTGATAGCCATATTGGCATGCTTGATAAAGGCATCAGATTGTAGCTCTACAATATTCCAAAACCTTTCGCCTAATGATATCCATGCCAGGCTTGATAGAGGATCAACCAAAGCCACTAACTTATTGGCTAATGCGATACGCTCAACATCATCTACAAGCTCTTTGTACTTATCGATATCAGCGTCGACAACAACCGGCGCTATATCCCTTGCGAACCTTTTGTTGAATGCAATATCAGGATATTTCTCAGCAAGCCAATTTTTCATTGATGTTTGACGAGCGTAGTAACTGCCACGGCTACGAGCTGCCCTAAAACTGCCACCTACATATTCCACAAAACCTTGGCCCTTAGTATTATCTTCAGGCACATCTAAATTCTCCATGGCGAGCTTTTCTGCCGCTTTATATTCGTTCTCAAAATCAAGGGATTTGCTTTCGATAAATTCTCTTTGCTCAGTAGCTTTAAGCACTGCTTGGTTATATTGGCCTTCATCCAATGAGCTAATAGTATGTCCAGCCATTTCACTGGCAATGGCCTTAAGCTCGGCAATTAAGTCTCTGGTACCGACAATATTTTTATTCTCAGTAAGCCGTGATTTTAGCGTATTGATACCGTTAACATACGCCCTGCGAGCCAGCGCCTTTTGATCGGCAACTGGGATGGCATTAAAGTGTGCCGCAAGTCTTAATTTATTTTCAGACCGCCCACCAATAAGCCGCCGTCCTGACGTGCTATTTGTTAAAAACCCCATTACATGCCAATAAGGTTCAGGAGCCACAGATGCCAAAACTTTTTGAATAAGATAAGCGGTACCGGCTTCTACATCGTGATCTTTCAACGCCCCATAATCTACATTGCCCATGATATTGGCTTTTTTGATCACATCTTCAGCAACTAAAGCATCAGCTTCGATTTCGTCCCATTCAATATCGGTGGCTTTGACAGTGATACCGTCTTTGGCCAAATCTTTAATTCGGCTGCTGGCACGTTCTTTGTGAGATCCTGTGATATAGCCTGTATCCGCATAACGATAGTTTTCATCGTTTGGATTATCGCTATACTCGTCATCAAATTCGCCATCCAATTCATAATCTTTGGCGGCTTGTCGAACCTCTTTTAACGTCAAGTTTCCTATCGCACCAATTTCCCTCAATACGTCGGTAAGATGTTTTGCCGCAGTTAAACGCGCTTTGATGTCTGTCACCGCTTGGAGGCTGGCAAGTGCTGTCTGCAATAGTTTTAATTTAGTGAGTCTTTGTTTCATAATAATGGGTCCAGTTGCGTGTTTCGATGACCAATTATGGCAAACAAAAGACGCGCCCCTTTTGGAGTGTTCCAATGAAAAACCCCACCAAGATTGACGGGGTTTATTAAGAGAGAACCTTCAAAATACAGAATAATATTTAATTCATTAGGCAATCTTTTACTGAAACATTCTTTCAAGTAGTAAAACAATATCTTTTAATATGTAACTTTGAAGAAATCTCAATGTTTTTATCTAAATTTTGTCTAGTAAAAATTAGATATATTATATCTGTGTCGAAGCTTTTAGTATTGAAAACTCTTATTAAAGGGCATTAAAAGCAAACATTATTTTATATTTACATTGAAAATCAACAAAGGTTGATATAAGATCAAATGGCAAGTTGCTCACTAAAGAGTTCTATTTCTTGAGTGAAATTAGTAGTCGTAAAATCCAATTTTTTGTGAATTAATCTTATGGGAGTCTAATATGAAAAAGAAATTCTATTTCTTACTATTATCGTCTATGGTCGGATTGACTACTATATCTGCTAATGCAGAAGATAGTATTTCCTCAGCACGCAATGCTGTTCTAGATGGAGCTTTGCAATCACAACTTCAAACACAGATAAAGCGTAATGATTATGATAACTTCTACTCTAATTTAGAGGATTTTAGCGCACCTTATACGCTTAAAAATGGTTCAAAATTTTATGAAGCTAGAAGAGATAGCCTGAACTCTGCTTCAGCAGTAGTTGTAGACCCACAAGGATATTTCTATCTAGCTTACAAGATGCCTAACTCTAACAATATTACGTATATTACTAATGACAGTAGTTGTAATAAAGAAGTTCATGACGCCATAAAGGTTTTCGCCAATACCTTTGAAAAAAACAACAAAATAATATTTTCTAGCCCTACTAAAATCAATAATGCATCCCATAGCTGTAAGGGAGTCTATGGAAAACCTCTTTTAAAAAATCAAATTTTTGAGCGAGCTTCATCTAATGAATCTGTAGCTCAGCAACAGACTAGAAAATCTGCAGAAAGCATTTGGTCAACGTCTATAACAAATAATTGGAATATGAATGAAGGGTTAGCAGACGTCGTAGGAGACACTGTTAATGCAATTAGAACCTGTTCAGCCAATTTTTCCTTAATACCTAAGCCACCTGCTTATGGAACAATACCAGGATTGTCATACTTTGCTAAATATGCTGCACAAGTTATTAAATATAACTCTGGATTACAGACAAGCACTATATACCGTACTTGTATAGTAAGTGCAGCTAGAAATTTTAGAACTGCTGCTGAACTAGCATCAATGGGTATATAAAATTGATTACTTGGTTTTTTTTCTATTTAATAATTAGTCTATTTAATTTTTGGATAGTATTCTGGGATGGGGCGAAGAAGATAGAAGGATGGCTATCTTTTATTTTAGTAGGCTGGTTTTCTTTAGACTGGAATTCTGAACAGATAAAGTTGTATGTATCAATTATGTGGTGTGTATTTACTTTAATTTTCTTATACGGCCTATTCAATGAGAATTTTAGAAACGAATATTTATTTTATTCCTTTAATTAGAGCTCCTATAACTTACTCAAACTCTAAATTTTATCTTAGAAATTTCAACAATACTTACTTTTGTATAGATATTGACATTTACCTAGTAAGTGTCAATATCAAATACTACAAGAAACAATGCTATAGTCATTCCACTATAAAAGTATTACAGCGTTAACCTCGCTTGAAGTATCACATATACATCTACACTCGGTTGCCTTGTACTACTTTTAAATTGAATCGACTATA
>NZ_AHVZ01000023.1:0-28915 GCF_000247495.1 Psychrobacter sp. PAMC 21119
TTTAATCTTATAACTTAACCGACTTAAGTATTGATGCTCTTATAACTTAAAGGACTATAAAAGACCATACTTTGCCCATAAATCCTGAAAGATAATCAATCACAGATATTGGCTAGGGCGTGTCATCATTTAGGTTGTTAGGCTTAAAATGAGGAAAATTGCAGCCAAACAAGAAAGAAATTGCCGTAAATATGAACATATTGACAAGATTTCTGACGATGTTTGGCAAAATTTAACCATTTTAAGACCACTAAATGTATCAATGTGCTAATTGATGACACGCCCTAGATCACAAAGCTAACTACTGAGATATTTATTCGCCGTCTAACTCATCATCATTTGCAATATCGATAGCATCATCAACTTCAGTTGTGGCTGTGTTGCCAGTTGCCGCATCGATGTCTATCTGCTCTTGGCCTTCTACATGCAACGTACCATCTTCTCTCATAGCATCAACTAGCTCATCATCGCTTTCTTCGTGCTCGACACGTGCCATAGCAACCAGTTTTTCATCTTTTGACAGACGAATCAGCGTGACACCTTGCGTATTACGACCAGAGCTAGCGACATGCTCAACTGGCGTACGAACCAATGTACCTTTGTCAGAAATTAAAATAATATCATCGGTAGAGTCAACTTTGGTGGCGCGTACTAACGCGCCATTACGCTCACTGGTCTTAATCGCGATTACACCGCCACCACCACGATTTTGGGTATTGAACTCATCGATAAAGGTACGTTTACCGAAGCCTTTCTCACAAGCGATTAGGATTTCGCGGACATCATCTTCGATAACGACTAACGACTTAATGAATTCATCAGCAGCCAGACGCATACCACGGACACCTTTCGCAGTACGACCCATCGCGCGAGCATCATTTTCATCAAAACGAATGGCTTTGCCACTGGAAGCAAACAACATTACTTCTTGGCTACCATTGGTGATACGAGCACTGACTAATTTATCGCCCTCTTCTAATCCAACGGCAATCAAGCCGTTTGATCGAATATTGGCAAACTGCTTAAGCTCTACCCGTTTCACTGTACCATTAGCAGTTGCAAAAAATACAAAAGGTGGCTCTGCTTGATTGATATCTTCTGATAACTCATCATCACCATCTATTAAGGTATCTGTTAATGATGTGTCACCTTTTACCGGTAGCTCTTCTACTATCTTTGGAATAGGCAAGATAGTTGTCACGGTTTCATCAGGATTTAACCCAATTAAATTCACTAATGGACGACCACGGGCACCGCGACTGGCAATCGGTACTTCAAAGCCGCGTAGGCTAAAGACACGCCCACTATCAGTGAAGCACAATACTGTAGAATGCGTTGAGGTCACTACTAAATGATCAATCACATCGTCTTCTTTCATCGCAGTCGCAGATTTGCCTTTACCACCACGTTTTTGCGCGACATAATCATCAATTGGCTGGGTTTTTGCATAACCAGTACGAGAAACGGTCATGACTACAGTTTGCTCTGGGATAAGGTCTTCACGGTTAAAGTCCATACGTGAATCAATAATATCAGTGCGGCGCTCATCACCGAAGTTCTCACGAATCTCAATCATCTCATTAGAGATAATGGTCATTAGCTTGTCAAAATCGCCAAGGATAGACTCTAAATGGGCGATTTCACGCAATAAATCTTGGTATTCTTCGGTCAGTTTGTCTTGCTCAAGACCTGTTAGACGATGCAGTTGCATATCTAAAATAGCATTGACCTGTTCAAGCGATAAGCGATAATGCTCATTACCCTCAATCAGACCAAACGGTGCTTTTGGATCTTCGCCTTCGATGAAGTCAGGACGTACTGATTGACTGCCAGCAGCGGTTAGCATCGCCACGACACTGCCTGAACCCCATGTGTTGTTCAGTAAACTTTCACGTGCCAAGCCGCGGTTTGCAGACGCCTTAATCGCAGCGATAATTTCATCAATATTCGCCAGTGCAACGGTCAAGCCTTCGAGCAGATGACCACGAACGCGAGCTTTGTTAAGCTCATAAATGGTACGGCGCGTCACCACTTCTTGACGATGACGTACAAAAGCAGCGATTAATTGACGTAAGCTCAATAATTTTGGCTGACCATTATCGAGCGCCACCATATTGATACTAAAGCTAGACTCAAGCGGTGTTTGGAGGAATAAATTATTGACGATAACTTCAGCCGTTTCGCCGCGACGCAAATCAATGGCGATACGCATGCCGTCTTTATCAGACTCATCACGAATCTCAGTAATACCTTCGATTTTTTTGTCACGTACCAGCTCAGCGATACGCTCAATGAGCTTCGCTTTATTGGTCTGATAAGGTACTTCGGTAAATACAATGCGCTCACGATCACGGTTGACGCCCGTATCGCTCATCGCTTCAATGATATAGCGACCACGTATGTGCAAGCGGCCTTTACCCGTGCGATAAGCATCCAAAATACCTGCACGACCGTAGATGATACCGCCCGTAGGAAAGTCAGGACCGGAGATATGAGTCATCAGCTCTTCAGCTGATATTTGCGGGTTTTCGGCATATGCCAAGCACGCATTAATGACTTCGGTCAGGTTATGCGGTGCCATATTGGTCGCCATGCCGACTGCAATACCAGTCGCACCATTGACCAACAAGTTAGGCACACGCGCAGGCAACACGCTTGGCATACGCTCAGAGCCATCGTAGTTGTCTTCCCAGTCGACAGTGTCTTTGTCGAGATCAGCCAGCATCTGATGGGTCAGCTTGGTCATACGTACTTCGGTATAACGCATAGCCGCCGGTGGATCATCATCAATCGAGCCAAAGTTACCTTGACCATCAACCATCGGGTAACGCAAACTAAAGTCCTGCGCCATCCGTACAATCGCATCATAGACCGCACTATCGCCATGCGGGTGATATTTACCGATGACATCACCGACCACACGCGCCGACTTCTTATAGGCTTTATTGTAGTCATTAGACAGCACGTGCATCGCATACATCACACGGCGATGCACTGGTTTGAACCCATCACGCACATCAGGCAGCGCGCGCGAGACGATCACGCTCATCGCATAATCCAAATAGGATTGCTTTAATTCATCCACGATGGCAATAGGACTGATCGAGTCGCTCATATACACTCCTTCACTCACATAATTTCTCTAAGGGTTGCACGCCTTAAAAGGTTTAAGCTGATACAAAAATATAGCTGCACAAATGCGCAACTATGATTGTTATATCAACGCTAAAAAACACCTCAAAACGTGCAAAACCATAGGAAAATGGCGATACGGTTTTTGTTAAAAGTAATGTTGAATAAAAGAAGCTATTTTAGCACAAATTTGTTGATTTAGGGGGTTCTGACTGTCATTAAAATCAAGCAAAACAGCTCATTAGCGCAGGTTTTTAGATCCAGCAATATCCACCGAAATATCTTTAATGACATACTCGCTTAGACTGGCTAATTTTGCCATTTTTACAGACGAATTTACCATCTTTTGAACAATGAGAAATACCGCCCATCTTACCGGAGCAAGGCGTATTTTTTGATTGTGCTTGACTCATAGGCAACAGTACAAAGGGGAGCGCTAGCAAAGATAACATTATTGATTTCATTGTTTTATCTTCCTAAAAAATAATGGGTTTATACATAAAAAAACTGCACCCACTGGGATGCAGTTTTTTGACATCATTCATCTGTAAATAACTTATTGCCGCTTGGTCATATTAAGTTCGGTTGGCACTGGCACTGGCACTGAAGTCTTGATTAAAGAATTCACGAGTGGCGTCAGTACAAGCACTAGCGACTAAACCACCATGATAGCTAGATAAGAGGCCAGCTCCAGCAGCGTCGACATTATTATTAAATCGCGACTGAATATTATCAATAGTATTGGTCATTAGCCAAGGGTTTGCTAATGCTGATTGACCTAAAGGCAGCAACGTTGGAATGCCACGACCCGCTTCATTTTCGTTATCGACATCGAGAACAGTGACATTTAGGTTAGCTTGTTGCAGCTGAGCAGTCATTGCACCTGTATTTAAATCATAATATACCGTTGGATCACGATGACCACCACATAACAATGTTGGCATCTTTGGTACATATCCTCGTAAATCGTTGTCTTTTAGGGCTTTACGAAGCTCGTTCTGTGGAGAAGCGGCTGGTATTCCAGCTGGTGTTGCTGCTGTCAAACCATCAGGATTTGCAAGCACATCTGTCACATAAGCGGCACGAAAGTCCGTCTTAATGAGATAGTTATCAGGAGAAAATCCTAGAAATGCAAAAGGTAGTGTACTAAAAGGTAGCTGATCAAGTACTGCATTGCCAGTAGATTTTGACTGGAACAGCGCAAATCCAGGCAGTTTATTATCCTCGACTAATTGCTCAAAACTTGAGTCACTTGGAAGGATAGTATTAGCATACTGGTCAGTGAAAATCTCATTAACATTATCATAAATACTTGGATACTTTTTCTGTAATCCTGTCGTTAATAATGGCGCAAATCGCGTTGCACCAAGGTTAACGTTCCCCGTAAAGATAGCATCACCAAAGGCGGCTAGAGCATAAGGGCCTGATAAAGGCGCAATGGCTGTCACTGGTTTGTTTTGTGCTTCTAGCGCTCTAGCAGTAGCCATAGCAACATGACCGCCTTGTGAATACCCTGAAATATATAGCTCGCCTGAATCATCGATATTGGCGTAATTGGTATTTTTATCTCGTTTTTGTGCATCGATAACGATACGCGAGCTATTCAACGCATCAATCATATCAGTAGATTGCTGCTCAGCAACTAAGTACGGATGGTAATCAAGCTCTGAATCATCATAGCCAGCATAGTTAGGGGCTACGACGATATAGCCTTGCGCGGCAAAGTTTGCTGCTATCAAGGTGGCTTCACCCGAGCCTGAATTTTGAGGATTGCCAACTTGGCTAAAATCATAGCTTTTATCGGTAGTCGTACCATGAGCATATAATAATACTGGACGATCACCCGAACAGTCTGCACCCTCACCACTAGGCAGCATTAAAGCAGCAGTTGCATTGGTAACCTCGCCTGCTGACCCTACCGTTTGATAGGTGACTTTCTCTACTTTAATATCACACTTAGCATCAGGCGTACCAGCATTTTCCAATCCAGGAATACCATCTATTTGAGCAGTACTGAAGGCACTAATTGTCTCAACGCTAGTAGGAAAAATGACGGATGCTGTGTCGTTATCATCGTCGTCATCTCCACAACCAGTGAGTAGTAAAGCACTGGCAACGGCTACTGACAATAAGCAGCGTGACATCGTTGGTGTTTTGGTAGTGATAGACATGGATTGATAAGTAGGGGCAGATAAAGGGGCAGATAATTTGCCGCTGGTATCCGTGGTGGATTTGATCATGGTTGCTGTCCTTAGCAATGGTAAATCAGACGTTTGCTGAAATTTTTTGGCAGTAAATGCCGTTTAGTTTGGCAGCTTTTTTCATCAATGATTTGTATTAAGCACTTTTTAGCAAAATTTGCTCAATAGTTATTGTTTCTTAAACCTTATGGTCTGTTGAACATTCAAATATGGTACTGGCAGTGGCTATTTTTTAGACAATACGCAGTGAAATTTTTGACGCCTAGTCGTTCTAGGGTAGACAATTTCGCCATGTATTGGCAAAAAATAGCCCTGCCCCTGCTTGTATACTTGGGGCTGATGCTAAAATCACTCCAAACGTTGTTGTAAACCTAGCTAAGGTCTCGACATTATCGTCAGTTTACGCCTAGTTTGATGCGATTTTAGCGATCAGCAGTTCTAATATTTGAATGTTCAACAGACCCCACTATTTATACCGTAAAATTTTATGAAAAGCTACTGCAAAACATGCGCTGAGTGGCGTCTTTTACCTTATACGAAAAATTTTGTTGCCGTTAAAGCAGTTCTAGCTTAGCTTTAGTCTTTGTTGTACGATGTTCCAAATTTAACCCTAATATAGATATCACCCTATGCAAACCAGCAGTCAAAGCACGAAAGAAACCAACAGCCAATCGACAGATCTCACAAAAGAAATGGCGATGCAAGACGAGACGCGCATCGATCGTAGTTTTGATACGATTGCGGATTATTTTGAAAAAAAGGTCTACGGTGGTCTTAAAGGCGACATTCGACTGGCAGTATTGCGCCGTGATATCTTTGCCTATACAGCGCAGATGAGCAAAGAGCTTGGGCGACCTTTACGGGTTTTAGATGTGGGTGCGGGACTTGCACAGATTGCGATTGAGCTTGCGGCTCAAGGGCATAGCGTGGTCATCAATGACATCTCTGCCAATATGTTAGAGAAAGCAAAAGCGAGCGCCGCAGAAATCGATAGGAATCTAGATATACGCTGGTATGTGTGCCCTTATCAAGAGATAGAGGACAAGTTAGCAATCGATGAGTTGCAGAATAAAGACAGTATGGCTAAGAATACTGAGAACGCAGCTAAGTTTGATTTGATAATGTCGCATGCCCTACTCGAATGGCTCGCAGAACCAGCCGCGATTATGGATTTTTGTGATCGGCTATTGGCTGAGCATGGCGCGCTGTCATTGTGCTTTTATAATCCAGCAAGCTTTGACTATCGTAATCTGATTATGGGTAATTTTAATCTGCTCGATAACACGGATTATAAGGCTGACACTAAAAAAAGCCTGACGCCTAATTATCCGGTCGCCAAAGAAGAAGTCGAGTCTTGGCTCATCACACATCATTACCAAACCATTCTAACCAGTGGCTTGCGCGTGTTTCATGATTATGCACCGCTCAAGCGCGGTGGTCATAATGATCCTGATGCAGTCATACGTATGGAGCTGCGCTACTCACAACGAGAGCCGTATAAATGGCTGGGTCGCTATCTGCATATAATGGCAACTCGTTAAGTTGAGTACGCTGAATGATAACGAGCACCTAAATCATGATGTGCTAAAGCGACTATCTGGCTTCTGCCACGCGCTCGGACCGATCGTACTCTGACCAAGTCGTCGCATTGATGTCTTTTTCATCAAAAACAACAACGTGCTCAAGTATCGGCAAAATCCCAATTTGCGAGCCAATCTCATGATTATGATGACTGGCGACCAAGGACAAAACCGTCTGCCCATCATCGAGTTGCAAGCGATACAGATAATTGGCACCGCGAAAGACGCGCCCAATCACCAAAGCGGTCTGCGTACTATCATCATCATGGATTATATCGTCAGGGCGCACGAGCACCTTAATCGGTGTACCATTGGGATAATCGTACTCACAATATTGCGGCTGCCCTGACTCATCATAAACTTCCATGCGACGGTAAATGTCACCTAACGCGGTCTCGACGTGACCTTCTTTGATAATGCCATCTATCATCGCACCTTCACCGACAAACTCAGCAACAAACGGACTGATTGGCTCATGATATAGCTCGCTTGGTGTCGCCCATTGTACCAATCGACCTTTATCCATCACGCCTACTTTATCTGCCAGCGCAAAAGCCTCATTTTGATCATGAGTCACCAAAATAGCGGTGGTATTGGTACGTTTGAGAATATCGCGGACATTCATCGCCAATGACTCACGCAGTACCACATCCAAATTAGAAAACGGCTCATCGAGCAGCAAGAGTTTGGGATTGGGCGCTAACGCTCGTGCCAAAGCAACGCGTTGTTGCTGTCCACCTGAGAGCTCATTGGGACGTTTGTCAGCATGCTCCGTCAATTCAACGAGGCTTAGCATCTCAGCCACACGGGCTTTTTTGTCAGCCGCTGACCATTTATTAAGACCAAAAGCGATGTTTTTTGCCACGCTTAAATGCCCGAATAACGCATAGTCTTGAAACACCATACCCATGCCACGTTTGGCTGGCGCAACGGCGAACGAGGTCGTCGGCGTCTGTTCTGTCAAGCGTTGGTTATTTAAGCCAATCGTGCCGCGACGACTTTGCTCTAGCCCTGCAATGGCTCGCAATGCCGTGGTCTTGCCGCAGCCGCTATAACCCAAAAAGCAGCCAATCTCACCTTGTTGTAAGCTTAGCGATAGTCCATTAACGATGATGGTATCGTCATAACCGACGATTAAATCTTGGACACTAAAGTAAGGATTGGTGGCGATATTTGTCTCAGTATTTACGGTAGAATTACTATCATGCTTAGCGATATTGTTATGCTGTACTTGATAGGCTTCATCTGTTGATACTGGTGATTTTTTTACATTATCAGCGTGCACTTTCACTTTAGCCGTAGCCGACTTAGGATTGGCTGGGTCTGTTGAGTCTTTAATCAAGTCAGTATACATAGATGGTACCAGTAAGCGATTAATGAATAAAACCAATAAATAAAACGGTAAAAATTATGGTGCTAATAAATCCTTGAGCGCGAGCAACTCTGTCTTTAATGTCTTGAATAATAAACGGCAATGTCTTAAATAATAAACTGTTTTCAACTTATCCTTGCTTATCACTTTGGCGCAGCAATATCCAAACAGGAATAAGACCGACCAACACAATCAGCAAACTTGGCAATGCTGCTCTGCCCCACATGCCTTCGCTGGTCATCTCAAACACCCGCACCGCTAGCGTATCCCAGCCTTGCCGCCGTGTCATCAAGGTGATCGGCATCTCTTTCATCACTTCGACAAAACCCATCAATAAGGCCGTTAGCACCCCAGGGCTGAGTACGGGCAACATCACTTGCCGCCAACGCTGATAAGGGCTGTCACTCAGTAATTTAGCAGCCGCTTCCTGATTGACAGTCAGTCGCTGTAACTGCCGATCGACTGGCTGAAAGCTTACGGTCATAAAGCGCGTCGATAAGGCAAGAAGCATCACGATCACACTACCCGACAGCACTTGCTCTGAAGTCACACCGAACGCAATCAGCTGATTGTCTATCCAAGCAATGGGAATAAATATACCAACAGCCAGTACTGTACCCGGTACGACATAGCCTAGATTGGCTAGAGTGGTCATAAGCTTGGTTGATTTATCTGGATATTGGCGTTTAATCCACGCAATGATGATGGCTAAAAAAGCAATGAAAATGGTGGTCATGCTCGCAATCATGAGACTGTTGGTAACAAAATCAATATAACGGGCGTCAAAATCTTGGCGGAAGTTTAACGCGGTCCAGTAGATCAACTGCAAGAACGGTATTAGGAAAGCCAGCAAAAACACCAGTGTGCATAGGAATGTCATGGCCAGCTTAGCAGACGCACTGGCTTCAAAACGCTGATTGCTGCCTTGGGTAACTATATTACCGCGCTTGGCTTGCCAGTACTGCTCAAACAATACCACGATAAATACCACACCGATTAACAAAGCGGCTAATTGTGCGGCAGTCGTTAGACTAAAAAAGCCAAACCACGCCTTGTAAATAGCCGTCGTAAAAGTGTCGACATTGAAGACCGAAACCGCACCAAAATCTGCAAGCGTTTCCATACTGGCGAGTAACAAGCCGCCAATTATCCACGGCAATGCTTGCGGTAATGCCAAGCGGAAAAACACGTGACTGCGGCTTAAACCAAGCATTTGACCCGCTTCAATCGCCCGCCTGCCTTGTGACAAAAAGGCCTGACGCGCTAGCAAATAAACGTAAGGATAAAATGCCAGTGACAATACCAAGCCTGCGCCCCAGACGTTGCGTACTGACGGAATGGCTGTATCGATGCCTAACTCTCGTAAACCTGTCTGTAGCGGCCCACTAAAATCAACAATACCAACGGTAACAAATGCCAGCACATAAGCCGGTATCGCCAGCGGTAGCATCAGCGCCCACGAAAAAAAGCGCTGTCCGGGAAAGCGATACATGCTGGTGATCCAAGCAAGTGCGGTGCCGATACTGCCAGAGATAATCGTCACCATCACCAATAAAATCGCGGTATTTTTGAGGACTTGTGGCAGCACATACTCGCGCATGTGCGTCCAGATGTCTGCCACTGGCTGCGTCCATGACAGCAGGACGATGAGAATTGGTACCAGCATAAACAACGAAATCAGTCCTAAGACTGATTTTGAGAGGATACGTTTGCGAACGGCATGGTCTTGACTAACAGCCAAACTACTATGGTCACTGCCATTGTTATTGTCGTTGGCTGTCTTGTCTTGACGAACAGACGCATTTGGCGTTGTTATCATATAATTATTACCATGTCATACGCATAGAGTTCCCGATCTAATTCGCCTATCGCACACCCAAGAACACCATTTTCTCTGCCAAACTTGCTCAGCTTACTGTTCCGCTTACTAAGAGTCATGCTGACATTTATCTTATGGCTACTGTCATTTTTTGGGCGTGGTTGGCTTGTGATACTCTATTTATAACCTGCTTTGTCCATCATTTGAATCGCTTGGGTTTGACGCTCACCAAACTTTTGCACGTTGATATCATCTTTTTTGAATTCGCCCCACGATCTGAGCATATCTGACTCATCAACGCCTTCTTTGACTGGATATTCTTTATCAGAGCTGGCATAGAGACCTTGCGCCTTATCCGAAGACAACCATTCCATTAATTTGAGGGCGCCATCAGGATTGTCTGATCCTGTCACCACACCTGCTCCAGAAATATTCACGTGGGTACCAGTAGTGCCTTGGTTTGCCCAAAAGACTTTGACAGGAAAATCAGGCTGCTCATCGAGCAAGCGACCATAGTAGTAGCTGTTAGACAAGCCTACTTCACACTGACCGGCAGCGATAGCCTTTAACATGCTAGTGTCATCGCTGAAGACGTCAGTGGCTAAATTATCTACCCAACCACGAATGACGGCTTCGGTTTTTTCTTCGCCTAAGTTTTCAATCATACTGGCAACCAATGACTGGTTATACACAGAGTTTGACGTGCGCAAACAAAGCTTGCCTTTCCATTTTGGATCCGCCAAATCTGCATAAGTAGATAATTGGTTGGCGCTGACTTTACTTGGGTCATACATAATAGTACGGGCACGTAATGACAGACCTGTCCACTGACCTTTTGGATCACGATACTTTGCAGGGACATTGGCTTCTAATACCGTCGATGCCACTGGTTGGAGCAATCCTTGTTCTGTGGCTTGCCACAAATTACCCGCATCCACAGTCAATAGCATATCCGCTGGCGTATTTTGACCTTCCGCTTGCAAGCGTGCCATCAATGGACCACTTTTATCAGTGACCAGTTCAATTTTGACACCTGTCTCTTCTGTATAGCGGTCTAGCAAAGGTTTGATCAGCTGCTCGTTACGTGATGAGTAGATCGTAATCGTTTGTCCTTCAGCACTCGTCGCGCCATCGTTAGCCACTTCTTGCTCGCTACTGGCTGGCGCCGCTTCAGCATCAACGCTTTCTTCTGGCGTAGAGGAATTACTACAACCCGCAAGCCCTAGCATCATGCCAAATACGGCAACAGGTAAAGTGAGCTTGGTAGAAGGTAAATTTGCGCTGAAAGCTTTCAATGACATGGTTTTCCCCATAATGGTGCTACGGATAAGTGAGAGAGATAAAAAACATTACTCATTAAGAGTAATAAGAGCATATTAGTTGAAAACAACATACTAATAGAAATGAGATTAATTATCAATACATTTATTTAACTGGATAAACTGGTGCTTGTTTGGCTAAATCATTGCTTTTAAAATACAATTTCAAAAGCAACGATTTAGCCAAATAGTGTTCGCTCAACACTTTTTTATAACAACCATTGCCCCAAAATCACATTGACTGCCGCTTCAGTACGCAATATGCGTGGACCTATGTGTACCGACTGACAGCCTTGACTGGCAAGCAGCTCAATCTCATAGTCGATCCAGCCCCCTTCTGCGCCGATACAAACGAGACTGGGCAAGGAGGTACTATTAGCTGAGTTGGTTTCTACGAGCGATGGCGCAGTTTGCTCTTGCTTTGTTAGCACTTGCTGCTGCACATATTGCGAAAATGACAGATCGCTGTAAGGGTGCGCGACAATAGCGCGGTTGATGATTAGACTTGCCAGCTCATCCTCGACAAAGGGTTTGAAGCGCTTTTGCAAAGTGATGCGCGGGGCAACAGTATCCACTCCTTGTTGTAAACCTTCTAGTACGAACTCATCGAGGCGACCCAACATCGGGCTTTGCCAATAGCTCTTTTGCGTGCGATAGCTATTGATAAGGATGATATCGCGCACACCAAGCGCCGTCATATCCATTATCAAGCGGCGCAGCACTTTTGGACGTGGTAATGCCAAGATAACAGTCAGATTTAACTTAGCAGGTGGCACAACTGACAATTGGACATCACCTAGCTGAATACGGTGAGCAGCAATATCCTCAATCATCGCCGTACCAAGATTGCCACCGAGTTGCCCAATTTTAAGCGTATCTCCCACTGCTGCGGTCAACACGTCATTGATATGGTTAATTTGCGATAGATTATTGATTGTCGCAGAATTTTGCGAAAAGTTTTCGGCAGGCAGTAATAGACAGTTCATAGAGTCTCTTGGTTTGGGTGTTGCTCAATCACCTTTTCGATCATGGCAAATTGACGCGTTAATACTGCTTGCTGCTGTACGGTCATCTGCTCGCCAGCTTGCCCTGCCTGTTTGGCTAATAGCGGATGGCTAAGCCAAGACTGTAGCTGATCATAAATGAACGCCGTATCGTTAGCAGCCAATGAGGATTTTTTGCGCGAGGATTTTTGCTTACCCTTCATATCTAGACTACTGATATCTGAGCTACTGATAGCTGAATTGGCGATATTTTCATTATTGGTAGCAACATCCTCTATATTAATTGGACGGTAAAACGCATTATTTGGCTGATATAACGCGCCCACACTCGCCAGCTTATCGACCACACTTTGACACGATTGGGTTTGGCGTCCCATTAGCACCGGTGTTGCCACACTCGCTGGCTCAACTGGATTGTGTCCGCCCACATCGACCAGCGAGCCACCCACCAATGCCACATCGGCTAATGCATACCATGTCATCAGCTCGCCCATACTATCTGCTAAATAGACTTGCGTGTCCGTATTGATTACTTCTTCGTTACTACGCCGTGCCATCATCAACGTGCTGTTTTGGATAAGCGTCGCCACTTCATCAAAGCGTTCAGGATGTCTGGGCACGATAATCAATAGCGTATCCGCCAGCGCTGGGTTGGACAATAGCTGCTCTTGTAATGACAGAGCGATGCTTTCCTCACCGCTATGGGTGCTGGCCGCGACCCAAATAGGACGATCCGCTATTCCCAACTCGACGGCAATACCGCTCTTTTGCTTTTGTATAGTGGCACGCTCATGTTCTTTCTTAGCAGCGCTGCCATCAGTCGCTTGTACATCATCAGTTTTGCTATCAATCGTTTCATTATTAAGCATTGGGCTATTAATGACCCACTTGAGTGAGCCCGCCACCCGGATTTGCGCACTATGAGCGCCCAGCTGACGAAAGCGTTTGGCAGACTCGTTGTCTTGCGCAATAATTAACGTCAGGTTTTTCATCATACTGGCGCTGACAGCAGCGATTTTTTGATAGCTTGTAAATGAACTGGCTGATAGACGACCATTGACTAAGATGCTCGGAATACGATGTTCGGACAGCTTGGCTAAAATATTTGCCCACAGCTCGGTCTCTACAAACAAGGCCGCAACTGGCTGCACGTGCGCTAAAAACGTTTCGATAACAGCAGGGCTATCGACAGGTACATAGCTATGGCTAAGCCGACCCTGAGCAATGTCAGCAGCGAAACGGCTGGCACCGCGAGCGAAACCTGTCTGCGTGGTATTGGTCAGCCAAATCTGATAACCATGCGCCAATAGCATGTCTAGCAACGGCGCTACTGTATTGGTCTCACCTAGAGACACCGCGTGGCACCAGATAACGTTATTATTCATCTCAGCTTTATGGTTTATTTCAGCTTTGATATCAGCTGTTGGCGCTGCAGGATAGTGCTTGCCAAAACGCTGCGCCACTTCTTGCTGATAGTTATCGCGCTTGTGTGAGCGTCGCCAAACCTGTAGGCGATATAGCGGCTTTAATAAGCCAATGATACATTGATAATAAAAGGGTGGCTGATACACCGCTCGACTGGACAACGCGGTAGATTGAACCGCAGTGGTAGAAGGTTTGGATGGCGTAGGAGAAGATGGCATAGAACAGCCCAGATTAGTAATGGATCAGATAATACCATTCTCAAAAAAACTGATGGTAAAAAACGCGATAATTCTACCTGAATTTGCTGCTTAATAATAAGCTTTTACGCAGTATGAGCTAACAAAAATCGTTTAGACAATAATTAATATTAACACCGCCACTACTAGCACTACCGCCAGTAACAGCTGATAGCGCTTAATACTGTGTTGCTCTTGCTTTTGTGTCGTTATCAACGCTTGCGCTTGCTGCCACTGCGCGACCAAGCTGGCTGCTTCCACGTGACCGTTTTGGGCAGCTTGCTCTAACCAATATTTACCGTTATTAATATCTTGCACGACACCAACCCCTTGGTAATACATCTTACTGAGCAAGCGCTGCGCTCGGCTATCGTCTTTGCTAGCGGCTTGCTTAACCCATTCAATACCTGCCTCTATACCAGCATTTTTATCAATCACCAAGCCTTCACCGAGTAGCTCATACATCGCCAAACGCAGCATAGCAGCGGTATGCCCGACATGCGCGGCCTCTTGTAGTTTTAACAACGCTTGCTTTTTTGCCGCCAGATGATTCTCTGAAAAGTTAATTTGCGCACGCGGTTTAGATTGCTTTGTAACATGCTGTTCAAACTGATCCAAGACTTTGCGGGCTTGCTGATACTCAGCATTGCCCGCAGTTTGCGGCCGTTCAATCTCATCTAACTCTATGAGTAATTGACTAAAAATCTCTGGAGTTGGTGAGGTTTTGACAGCGGCTGCTGGCTTGGTTTTTATCAAGGGAATGGTCTGTGCTATTGGCAGCTCCGCTTTAGATGGTTCAGACTTTAATTGGTTCTCTTGTTCATTCGATAAGCTTTCATTGGTTAGTCTGTCTGATACGATATACGTAGAAGCCTCTTCATTTAAATCAGTTTTATTCAAATAATCTGCTGGTGTAACGGTTGTATTCTGCTGTACTAAAAATGCTGCGCTAGTGCCCACTGTTTGAGAATTAGATTCTATGCTACTTGAGTCTAAATCTACTTGAGGAGCCATGCGAGCAGCCACGTTAGATTTATTGTCTTGAGTGATAATGGTAGACACGTAATTATTAGCGACTGGCAGTCTGGCACTAACCGCTTGATACAAGCCACTAGCAACTTGACCACCTTGAACCGCGACAAAGGGTCGATCGACATGACCAAACAAGCGCAAGCCTATCGGTTCTAGGGCAAAAAATATTGGTAAGCTGGCACTGTCATTAATATTAGCATTGGCATTAGCATTAGCATTAATATTAGCATTGGCATTAATATTGGCACTATTATTCTCACTATATAACACTGCCATATGCTGATAAAAATCATCGGTGCTCAGTGACCATATTGGATAACGTTTGCGCAGCTCGAATTGACCATACCAATGCGGCGTATTTTGCCATTGCTGCGCCAATACTTGTCCGGCATAAAATGCCAAAAACATCATAAGATTACGATAGCGTTCATCCGTTAACAGTGCCGCTTCATCCCAGTTACCCGTTTTAATCAGATCACGGCGTATCTGCGATAGCAAAGTATCTACCCGCTGTAAGCTTGCCAGCGACTCATCCAAAGTGCAATCACGTAGCTCAGTTTCGTAGGCAATGCCACCTGCGATAGGGCGTCCCGCTAAGAAATCTTGCCAATAGCCTGCGGCGATATAATCCAGTGGTGTTAGAGGCGATGCAGACATAAGACCAGCGTGTCCTTTTACAGTTTAATAGGTAGTGAATAGGATGACATCGTTATGATGGCGACAGTAATGCAATGTGTAGATAGTTTACCTTAGCCTAAAATTCAAATAGCTACAATAAACCGCTACAATAAAGGACTAAACAAGCGTACCACATTGTCAAACAATCGCTCATAGCCTGCGCGCTGCTGCCATTCTGCTAACGTTAAAAAATGACAGCTTTGTAGATAAGTCTCTTGGCAGTTAGCAATTTGAGCGACCATTTCAGGGGTATAAATCGCCAAGCTGACTTCCATATTGAGATAAAAACTGCGCATATCAATATTTACCGTACCAAACAGACAATAATCATCATCGATTACCACAGTTTTAGCATGTAGCAGCCCGCCTTTGAATAAGGCAATGGTGACGCCCGCCTGCAATAACTCTTCATAATACGCTTGTGACGCATGCTGCACTAAAAACGAATCGACCTTTTCGGGAACGATAATCGTCACCTCTACCCCGCGCTTAGCCGCGATCGTCAGCGCACTTGATAGCGCCTCATCAGGTACGAAGTATGGCGTGGTAATACAAATGCGTTTATTGGCGCGATGAATAACCGTCACCAAGGTATTATAAATAACATGCGCTGTTACCTGCGGTGCCGAAGGTATCAACTGCGCGATCACGCCTTCTATTACGGGCATCTGTGGTATGACTATCGACATTGAGCCAGTATGTAGCGGCTCATCAGCATCGATACTATCACCCAAAAACTTTACCCGACTGTTGATGTCATTGATAGTCGGATCCATCACATATAGCTTGCGAGTATAGTTATTGATTCGCTGGTTGAGCTCGTCTAGATTATTGTTGTTTTCAGCGCCAATATCGGTGACCACAACTTTTGCCATCGCTGTCGCTATACTGATGGTACGGTGGCTCACACTACGTATCGCCACATCGATCCATTGTCCGACATTTTTATTTTGTTTAAAAAACTTAGGATCGACCAAGTTAAAGCTGCCGATATAACCAATGTATTCATCAATGACCACCATTTTTCGGTGATTACGCAGATCTGAACGTTTAAATAAGGTCTTGAACAAGCCTACCGGTAACGACTGATGAACAAAGGCACCTGCTTGCTCTAATATTCGGTGCTCGTTGCTATTAAAAAACCTAAAACTACCAACACTATCAGCCAATATATGACACTCAACCCCGCGCTGTACGGCAGCGACCAACGCCTCTATCACCTCTACTACCTGCCCCTTCGGATAGATAATATAAAACTCCATCAGGATGATACTCTTTGCTGACTCAATATCATCAATCAAACGCTTAAAAATAGCACTGGGCGCGGTTAATAGCTGCATCTGGTGATCGGGAAACACCCCGAACCCTGTCCAGCGTGTCCCTATTTGGCTGACACCGCGATAGTTATCAGGCAACAAATCTTGCCCTTTATCAAAGACCAAATGCTCCCGCCTTGCCATCTCATTCATTAGCAGGCTGGCTTGATCCATGCGTTCACGATAGCGACGTCCGATCATTGGCTCACCAAGCAGTATGTAGGCAATTAATCCTACGACAGGCAAGGTATAGAGCACAGCAACCCAAGCGATCGATACGCCAATATTGCGCTGTACCGATACAATTCGTAATGTCATGAGTATCATGAGCACGACATGTAATATCAGCCCCAATTCTGCAAAGTCACCCAATGACCATGTCGTAAAGTACTTTTCAATAGCAAAAGTGTCTATGCCTGCCTCCATCAACCAATCAGTCAATTAATACAAATCAAATTATTCAATACCTGCACGTGCCACAAAGCATTATCAGTATAGTAGCTTTTGGCGCGCACACAATAGGTAACTATGTACCCACCATATGGGCTGAACCAGTCTTAATGTCGCTGATGTAAAAGAAAGATAATCATTAATTTATAAAATATATGAAATAACGTTTGACAGGCATATGTAAATCTATATAATACACACCCACAGCAAGGGGACTTAATTAAGTTCTATGTTGTTAGAATTTTTATTAATTTAGAGTGTGACAACTTTAAATGTTAAGACTTCTATAAGATTCCTTTTAAGGAATTTTAACTTGTACTAAGATTAATTAGTTATCTTCTTGCAAAGTTATTAGATTTTTCCCTTTAAGGAAAATTCTCTTGCGAACCTAAAATTGCAATGCAATTTTTTGACGGTTCTCAGGGTGATTAGCTCAGTTGGTAGAGCGTCTGCCTTACACGCAGAATGTCGGCGGTTCGAATCCGTCATCACCCACCACTCTTTTAGCGAAGTGGGCTCTATTTATACGAGTAAGATGCTAAAAACGACCTAAGCAGCGGTAGTTCAGTTGGTTAGAATGCCGGCCTGTCACGCCGGAGGTCGCGGGTTCGAGTCCCGTCCGCTGCGCCATATTTAAAACGAATTTAAACTTTCGAGTTTAAGCAAGTTTCGCCTCAAGTATTAGTTTACTTGAGGTTTTTTTGTGTCTGTTAATTTATCTAAATATAGATTGCTATAAAGTCGTCTGTCTCGGTTGTGGTGGTACAGAATAAGTGCCAACCACATGGGCGACCAAGTCATTAGAGCCTTCTGAGTAAAGAGAAACCTCGCCCACGATTAATGTGCGCCCTACTTTCATTAACGTGCATTCGGCGATGATGCGGGCATCTGCTGAAGGTTTACGCAAAAAATTGATGGTCAAGCTCGTTGTCACAGTCAACGGTACAATACCGATTTTCCCCAATATTGCCACATAGATGGCCACATCAGCGACACTCATCAATACCGGCCCAGAGACCGTGCCCCCAGGTCGCAGCTCATTGATACCTATCTCGTGCGATAAGGTTGAACCCTTCTCATCTACTGACTCGACCCTACATTTGGTTTGCGGAAACTCTGCCTCTATAAAAGCGACGATTTCTTCTTTGCTTGCAGACATACCTACCCCTTGATTTTAATTGTGCTTACTGCCAACGTTTAGCCTTTCTTGTTACATAAGCACTTGCACACATAGTAATAGCATAACTTGGGTCTATTGAACATCCAAATATTAGGAGTACTGATAGCTAAAATCATTAGCTTCTTATAAAAAACGTTTTCTATGAACAGAAGACATGTCATAAATAGAAAGCATTTAGCGACCTATTTATTAGGGCGTAACTGATCAAATTTATTCAGACGACTCGCTATACTTACTATCAAAGACTTACAATCAACACGATAGAAATAACTTTAGATTTAACTCGGTAATATATTGTTAATAGAAATGATTATCATTATAATAAGCGTTTAATATACATGCTGGAAATATTCATGCAACTGTCTCGGTTATACTCTGCTTTATTTCGCCCTAATCTCTTGAATATGTCTCGCCATCCCTTGTCATTAAAATCACTCTGCTCCTCTTGTCTGTCCACATCAGTAATAATACTGGGTGCGAGCCAAGCTGCATGGGCACAAACAGAGTTAAGTGCCCACGCTCAATCCGATACCCCAAGCGTGGTACTCGATGCGATTGTCGTGACCAGTAGTGCTGATGCATCAGCCGATGGGTTGCCAGATGCCTATGCAGGCGGTCAAGTCGCGACAGGAAGCCGCGTGGGTATTTTGGGCAATCAAGACATCATGGATACGCCGTTCTCCACCACCTCATATACCAACGAATATATTGCCAACCAACAAGCACAAAGTGTGGGCGACCTGCTCAAAAAAGACCCGACCGTCCGTGTCGCTAGAGGTTTTGGCAACTTTCAAGAAGCCTACTTTATGCGCGGCTTTGTCACAACCTCCGATGACACCATGTTCAATGGTCTATACGGCATCTTGCCAAGGCAGTATATCGCAACGGAGTTGTTCGAGCGTGTCGAGGTTCAGCGCGGGGCATCTGCCATGCTAAATGGTGCTGCGCCCAGTGGTGGTAATTCAGGCGGCACGATTAACCTATTACCTAAGCGCGCCAGTAATGACCCACTACGTCAACTAACGCTTGGTTATGGCCAAGGTAACCAAGGCAAAGTTGCCGTAGATGTTAGTGATCGCTTCGGTACTGATGATGCGTTTGGCGTTCGCTTTAACGCCGCTTATCAAGATGGCGATAGTGCAATCGATGATGAGTCTTCAACATTAGGCTTAGCAGCGCTTGGGCTAGATTATAAGGGTGATCAATACCGATTATCAGCAGACTTAGGCTGGCAAGACAACAAACTTAAAGAGACTCGCACCAACGTCACTCTTGACAGTGTCTCGGGTGTCCCAAAAGCACCAGACGGCTCAAAGAACTGGGCGCAGCCTTGGACCTATTCAAACGAAGAAGATGTATTCGGTACGATTAGAGGCGAGTACGACTTTAATGATAACGTCACAGCTTACGGTGCTTACGGTGTGCGAAGTGGCGACGAAGCGAACTCTTTAGCGAACCTGACGGTAACGGATACCGATGGCACTGGCTCTACCTATCGATTTGATAATACGAGAGAGGACAAAGTACAAAGTGCTGAGCTTGGTCTACGTGGTCAATGGCAAACGGGTGACGTGGCTCATGATTGGGTACTAGCAGCGGATCGCTATGACCAAGAAGAAAAAGGGGCGTTTGCGTATGATTTTGGCAATCAACCTGCGACTAATTTATACCGCCCTACCGACTATGCTGAGGCCCCTTTTACAAGCACAGCAATCTTCGGTGGTGATTTAGATGATCCTAAATTATCTGCTGAAACCCAATTACAGAGCTTTGCACTCGCTGATACCATATCCTTATTCGATGACAAGTTAAAAACCACCTTAGGCGTGCGCCATCAAAATATAAAAACCACCAGCTATGATTATAATACGCAGGCGAAAACTGCTGACTATGATAAAAGCGAATGGACGCCAAGCGTTGCGCTCGTATATCAGCCAAATATGGACTGGTCTGTTTATGGCAATTATATTGAGAGCCTAGCCAAAGGTGCCACAGCCCCATTGATTGATAATGCCGGCAACACCTTAACCAACGCTGGTCAAAACTTAGACCCTTACGTGAGCAAACAAACTGAGGTTGGCGTTAAATATGACAATGGCAGCATTGGCAGTAGTTTGGCGATATTCCATACTGATGCGCCGCGCGCTTATATCAATGACACCAATACCTTTGTGGCTGCAGGTGAAAACCGTCACCAAGGGGCAGAATTGACTGTATTTGGTAGCCCGAGCGAAAACATGCGCCTTAATGCGGGCGTCAGCTACTTGAGTGCTAAACAAAAAGACACTGGCGATGTCACACTAGATGGCAATAGAGTCATCGGACTGCCCACTTTACAAAGCAATGTTAACCTAGAATATGATTTAGCAGCAGTTGAAGGATTAACCTTGACGGGCGATATCATTCACACAGGCACGCGTTATGCCGATGCTGCCAATACCTTAAAAGTTGACGACTATACGACGTTAGATTTGGGTGCTCGCTATCGCACTGTATTAGCAGGACAAGATGTGACGTTAAAAGGGGTCATCACCAATGTCACCGGTAAAAACTATTGGCAGTCAGTGGGCGGACTACCAGGCTATGGCTATTTAAATGCTGGTGAGCCTACTGCCCTAAAAGTATCAGCGACTTTCGACTTTTAAATTTGAACGCTAAGCCACGCCGATTAAACTGTAGTTATAAAAACGGTTATAAGATTTAGCAGAAGGGATTAGGCACAACCTACTCCCTTTTATGTTATCAAAAATACGCAAAAAACCATTTTATTATTGAGCCATTATGCCCTCTCACGCCACCGCTTCTTTATATCAGATGATTTGGGCACACTATCGCCTGCCCTTTCTTAAAGTTATTTTCCTTAATTTGGTGAATGCGGCGGTCAGTGTGGGCATCATTGCCTATATCAATCACACCTTTATCAGTCAGCCTGTTTTTAATACCTTATCGTGGGCGAGCTTGGGTCAATTTTCAGCTTTGGTGGTGCTGCTGTTAGTCACGACCTTCGTATCACAATATGCACTGACTCGTTTAGGGCATCAGTTCGTCTACGAGCTTAGAACCAAGCTGGTCAAACAAATCATCGACACCAAAGTTCCGCAAATAGACCATTTGGGTAGCGCACGGTTACTCGCCAGCTTATCCTCAGATATTCAATCGATTACCGTCGCCTTTGTGCGTATGCCAGAGCTGGTGCAAGGCGTTATTTTATCGGTTGGTGTCGCCCTTTATTTAGGCTGGTTGTCGCTGCCATTATTATTGATTGTCATGTTTTGGATTGCGATGACAATTTGGATAAGCACCATTTTAGTGAAGCATGTCTATACTCATTTAAGAGAGCTCAGAGAGATTAATGATCTTTTATATGAGGACTATCAATCCATTATAGATGGTCGCAAAGAGCTGGCGCTTAATCAACACCGAGCTGAAAAACTCTATAAAAATGATTTCTTAAATCATGCCAAGTCTTATCAACATCGAGTGATTAAAGCGGATACGTATCATTTATCCGCCGTGAATTGGTCGAATATTATGATGTTCGCAGCCATTGGTGTGGTGTTTGCCGTGTCAAATTATCTTGCTATTCCGATGAGTATTGCCACCACTTTCTCTTTAACCATTCTATTCATGCAATCACCCATCCTCCATGCCGTCGGCGCGTACCCGACCTTACAAACGGCACAAGTGGCGCTGGATAAAATACAATCCTTGGAATTGGCGGAGTACCAACCAACCTTTACGCCGGATATTGTGGTGAACAACTGGCAGTCCATATCATTCAATGATATTGGCTATCGTTATGCAAGTATTGATACCGATGCAAACGAGCTGGCAGTTAAAGAAAACGAGCATGCTAGCGATATCCTAAAATCGGTTAATCTGACTTTAAAACGTGGCGATGTGGTGTTTTTAATCGGGGCAAATGGTAGCGGCAAGTCTACGCTTGCAAAGATTATTACAGGCATTTTCACCCCTAGCATAGGTGCTGTAAAAATAGACAGCCAGCTCGTTGACTCAGAAAACAACGCCGATTATCGACAGCTTTTTTCTGCCATTTTTAGCGATCAGCATCTTTTTAAACAACTGATTGGTAGAGAGGGACAGCAGCCCGATGAAGCGCTCGTAAATACATGGCTACACAAGCTCAATTTGCAAGATAAAGTCAGCGTGACTGACAATCAATTATCGACAGACAAGCTATCACAAGGACAACGTAAGCGCTTGGCCATGCTCATTGCCGTGGCTGAACAAAAAGACATACTGCTACTCGATGAATGGGCGGCTGACCAAGATCCTGCCTTTCGCCGCGTGTTTTATCAAACACTGATACCTGAACTCAAATCCTTGGGTAAAACGCTGTTTATCATCAGTCATGATGATGGTTACTTTGAACATGCCGATCGATTATTACTGATGAAAGAAGGCCGATTGATTGAGCTAAATGCTGAAGAACGGCAACGCGCCAGTGCCGATGCCATTACTATGTTGGCGTAAATACTGGCTTAGTAAAAAGTTAATGACGAATAATAAAAAAGCGGGGCATCTTTTAGAAAGTTGCCCCGCTTTTGTGTAAATAAGAATGACTTTTTGAATGGCTCTCTTATTTTATTTAGGGTCTGTTGAACATTCAAATATTAAGACTGCTGATCGCTAAAATCGCATCAAACCTTTTATCAAATCAGGCGTAAACCGACGATAATGTCGAGACCTTAGTTAGATTTACAACAACGTTTGGGGTGATTTTAGCATCAGCCCCAGGTATACAAGCAGGGGCAGGGCTATTTTTTGCCAATACATGGCGAAATTGTCTACCCTAGAACGACTAGGCGTCAAAAATTTCACTGCGTATTGTCTAAAAAATAGCCACTGCCAGTGCCACATTTGAATGTTCAACAGACCCTAATTTTAAAATAATAACTTCTGTAAAAACCCAACCCGTGAAATGACTAAGAAATCTAGTAATCCGATAGCGACAATCGCGATGATGGCGGTTGGGAATATGATTGCCACTACTAACAAAGGAATGGCAAACGGCCACCATATAGAAAAACTGAGACCACGCGCTGGTGGATTCAGTCCAACCTTTTCACTGGCATGACGTGGACGGCGTTGCCACCACATGATGTAACCGCTCACACAAATAGCAATAACCGATAAGCAAAATAGGACATTGACCAGTACGCTCCACCATCCAAGTGTCCCCATATGAATCGCAATGCCTGCCGCCATAAATTTACCAGAAGCATTGTAATCATCAAAGCGGATATCTGCCAAAATATTGCCCGAATAATGATCGATATGTACCGTACGATCAGCCATTGGATTTTTCATATCATAGCTCATTGAGTCTTGGCTAATCGTCCAGACGCCCGTACTACCCTGTGGCAGATTTAATTGGTAACGTCCGACAATACCAATCTCACGGGCAAATCGATCTACGGTATCGATCATAATCGGTATATTGGACTCGATACCATCCTTGCCAGCGACAGTGCCAGATGCTGGCATTGGTGTCAATTCAAGCACCCAAGGCACATCTTTGGTACTACCCGTATTTAGTGCATCACCATGCGTGGGTGCTGTGACTGGTGTTGCTCCATGAACGTGCGGCGTGGCTTCAGCGTTATTAATATCCATACCAGCATGATGTTGACTGTGATCAATAGAAAGCGGCATTGGCGCAACGCCCCATTTGCCGGCAGGAAACTGACTCCATGCCTGTACCATACGCTCGCCCCAGATGCCTGCCCATGCCATTCCTGAAATACAGAAAAACAGTAGCAACACAGATATCCAACTGCCCAATGTCGCATGAATGGTACGTATGAATGAGCGTTTTTTCTTATTATTTACAGCATCACTGGGGATAAGCATGGCTTTGAGCGATTTGCGTTTTTGCCACCATAGATACCAACCCGTTAGAATCATTAAGATGGTTAATGACGCAGTGGTTTCTTGGATATAGTCACCGACTTTGCCCAATAGTAAATCAGCATGAATATCATTAAAGGTATAGTACAAACCACTATTAGTCGGTGTGCTTTTAACGATATCAGCCGTATAAGGATTCACCGCCACCATATTCTCATGACTGGCTGACTTAACTTGAAACAAGGCAACGGTGTCCGTATCACGAGGCGCGATATATTTCACCAGCGTGCTGTTAGGTAAAGTGTTCAGCGCATTTTTAGCTTGCGTAGAAATAGGTGCGGTCATCGCCGACTCTGGGGTGGTAATGGTGAGGCGATCGTCATCACGACCTGCAAGGTTAGACATCAACAGCATGCCAAGTGCGCTGCAAGCTAGCATAATTAAAAAAGGTGCTATAAACATTCCCGCATAAAAATGCCAACGCCATACCGTAAAATAGCGTTGAGTATTGGTTGATTGACTTGTATGTCTGTTCATAAATATGACCTTTAACAATCTTTGGTTGCTCAATGAACGATCTAGACCTATTAATAGTAGTAATAAATCCTGTCTGCCTGTTGATCTAAAAGTTGATTCCAAATAGACGGCTGCATCATACGAGAAAAGCCTTATAAACACCATTGCTTATAGCCAAAAATTATCGTCATATTAGGGCGTTTCTTCAATTTTCATGTTTGCATCATAGTCATCTTGATGGGCTAAAAATGGGGCTACTTCACTCGACACCTCACTAACAACGCTTTGTTTGTAAATTTTTAATGATAATGATAATCATTAATGTTATTATTCCTTTTCTTTCGCTTTCGGCATTTGATAACTTACAAGGAAATAATGATGCGTTTTATCTCAACGTCTACATCCATTCGTCAAAAACGTTTAACTCTCGCGGTGCAATTGGGATTGGCAATGGGTTTGAGCCACGCAGCTTATGCTGAGACAATGCCGAATAATATCGAAAACAGTGTTGAGAACGACGTTAATAATGATGAGACCGTGACACCATCGACCACCTTGGATACCATTACTGTCTATGCCGACAACTACCGTAGCACGGGCACCAAAACAGCGTTAGATCCCAATGACGCGCCCATGAGCTATACGAGAATCGATCAAGCGCTATTGCAAAAACGTCAAGCAGACAGTGTCAATGCAGCGTTACGTTATGAGCCAGGGGTGAGCACTGAGAGTCGCGGTACGGTGTCCATCTTTGATGAATACAATATTCGCGGTTTTAAAACGTACTCCAATTTTTACGATGGATTAAGACTGCCCTACGATGGGGCTTGGAATCTGATGCCGCAAGTCGATATCTACGCAACAGAAGCTGTCGAAGTGGTCAAAGGGCCAGCATCCTCACTCTATGGCTATGCATCTCCAGGTGGCATGGTCAATCAAGTCGCCAAAACCCCAAAAAGCACTCAAGCATCTGAGGTACAGTTGCGAGTGGGCAGTCAAAACCTAAAAGAAGTAGCGGTCGATACGACAGGACCTATCTCAGACACGCTCAATTATCGTTTGGTGGCATTAACACGCAAAAAAAATGGGCAGATGCAAACCACAGAAGAAGAACGCACCCTGATCAATCCGTCACTGGAATGGCAACCGACAGAAGATGTGTCCGTTCTTGCCAATCTGTTTTATCAGGATGATCCAGAAATGGTGCCTTCCACCCCACTGCCTGCCGTTGGCACTGTCTACCATGCCAGCTATGGCAAATTGGGCAGTGATGCCTATGCCGGTGATGAGTGGAATCACTTCAGCAAAGAAGTACTCATGCCGAGTGTCACGGTGAACTGGGACATCAATGATACGCTCACCTTTAAACACATTCTGCGCTATACCGATGCCGACGCGCAGCAGCGTAATATGTACAACAGCGGGTTTGTAAGCGGTAGTGATAAGATACTAAATCGCGTGGCCTACACCACCGATGAGAGCATGAGCAACTGGACCACGGACAACCAGCTTGCTTATCAGTTAGATACTACCCATACCTCGCACAATTTATTATTTGGTATTGAGTATCAAGAGACAGACAGTACCGCCACTTATTATGATGCTGGTGCAGATGGCACGCCAAATCTTGACTTATCCAACCCAGATTTTTCGCAAATCAATGCCAATACGTTGCCTTTAGAGGCTTATCGTCAAGAAGAGGATATTAAACAAAGCCAGCTTGGTTTTTATGTGCAAGACGAGATGAAATGGCAAGATTTGATAGTAGTAGCAGGCTTACGTCACGATAATTTTGATAGTATCACTAAGCAAACCAAGGCTTCTAAAGGTACCATTTATAGTGATAGAACCATTGATAACGATGCGTCAGAAACCAGTGGTCGTCTCGCAACTATCTATGACTTCGATAATGGATTATCGCCTTATGCCAGCTATTCTCAGTCCTTTCAGCCAGTCGTTGGCAGCAATTTTATTACCAATGAAGCCTTCAAACCCACCACCGCCGATCAGCTAGAGGCTGGTGTCAAATATCTCTCTGCCAATCGCGCCACACAAGGAACATTAGCAGTATTTGATATCACCCAAAAAAACGTCGTGGTGGCTGATGAAATCAATTATAGAAGTCAAACGCAAACGGGTGAAATTACCTCTAAAGGCTTTGAAGTTTCAGGCAGCCACATGCTTAACGACTGGGTAGATATTGCTGCCAGTTACAGCTATACCGATGCTGAAATTACAGAAGATGAATTCAACCCTGAGGTGGTCGGCAATACCCCTGCGCAAACGGCTAAACACAAGGCAACATTGTGGGCAGATTATTATGCTACTGACAAGCTCAGTCTCAATGCTGGCATGCGCTATGAAGGCGGTATGCAACTTGATAAACAAAATTCAGATGAGCTGCCAAGCGTGACTTTGGTAGACATTGGCGGCAATTATCAAATCAATCCGATGCTCACTGTCGGCGCGAGTATCAACAATCTCTTTGATAAGACCTACGTCGGCGCTTGTTATGATATTAATAATTGCTGGATGGGACCGGAGCGCCAAATGTCCGTCAGCCTAAAGGCCAGTTTTTAGGCAATGTAGAACTTACGCTTACTAGACGTGTCCTCAATCTGAACGAACTTGACCAAATGGATCAAAAATGACTTCAAACATGAAACAATTAAATGGAGGAAGGTATTAAAATGGCAAAACCCACCCCAAGAATGCTAGATGTAATTGGCAGTAAATACCTCACGCCACATATGTGCCGTGTCACGCTTGGCGGTGCTGGACTGACTGATTTTCCGGCAGATCAAGAAAGCGCGTACATTAAGCTGATATTCCCTCAAGGCGATGAGGCTCGACCATTGATGCGCACCTATACCGTCAGCGTTCAACGAAATGACGAAATCGATGTCGATTTTGCGTTACATGAGACAGAAGGCCCTGCTTCAACATGGGCGCGTAACGCCCAAGTGGGTGAGCAAATATTAGTAGGCGGCCCCGGACCAAAGAAGCTTATCAATAATGAGGCTGATTGGTTTTTATTGATCGGTGATATGACAGCGCTGCCGGCGATTACCGTCAATCTTGCCCAGCTACCTGCTGACGCACACGGCTATGCAGTCCTTGAGGTTACCACCGAAGCAGATAAGCAACTACTCAAGAAGCCAGACAACGTTGACATTCATTGGGTGATAAATGCACATCCAAATGAACAAAGCAGCCCATTACTTGATCGCGTTAAAACGCTTACGTGGCTAGCAGGACAACCTGCAGTGTGGGCGGCATGTGAATTCCATAGTATGCGTGCCCTACGCCATTATTTTAAGGTAGATTGCCCAATACCAAAAACGCATTTATACATATCCAGTTATTGGAAAGTCGATAGCACAGAAGATCAGCATAAAGTTGTAAAGCAAAAGGATGCAGAGAGCGTATTATAATTTCGGTGTGCCAGCACGTATAAACGAAACTGACATCGAAACTATAGTCAAGGCAAAGTAAAGCAATCACAGATCCAAAGAAAATAAAAGAACAGCGTATCTATACAATCTATTTGCCAATCCTTACGTTTTCTTTTCACCCAAGCCCACATCTGCTCGATAGGATTTAGGTCTGGACTATATGGAGGCAGCCATAAAATAGTATGTCCTGCCTCTTCAAGAAGTACTTTGGTATCAAGCCGTTTGTGGAAGGTGGCATTGTCCATGACAATAACACTATTCTGGGTATCCAGGTACTAACAGTTGTGTCACCCAACTGTGAAAGCTGAGACTGCCAAGGCACACAGGGG
>NZ_AHVZ01000022.1:0-203340 GCF_000247495.1 Psychrobacter sp. PAMC 21119
TACCCGCTGTTAAACCAATCTTACCGGCTTTATCGAAGGTGAGATCGCCTTTGACGTTTTGAGCGACAAAGTCTGCGGTAAATACTGATTTACCAAACTCGATGTCATTACCGATGCCCAGCTTGCGATAAGTGGCATCTCCTGTGTAGCCAACCTTACCTTCCGTCGGCATGTTGGCAGCTTGGGTGGCATTACCAACGACAGCTACGCCATTTACTGGTAGCTTATTTGCACCAAGAGCTGCTGCACCATCAATGTGACCGATGCGCATGTCATCGCCAAAGTCTTTATAGGTTGAGGTATAAGTTAATGGCAGTACACCAAGGGCGGTTGTAATATCAGTGCTGTCGTCGTGAGATTTAAATCCGTTTTGTAAGTTGGTGTCATTCGTACCAGAGGTGGTGATATTGACGATTGGTAATAGACTACCTGAGGCAGTGTCTGCTCGAGCTTCAACACTGTTTGCGGTAGTATTAAAGTCACGACTAGTAGCGGTAAAGGCATTAGGTAAGCCAGCAGCTGATGGGTCGATGTTCAATGACTGAACACCTGATTTAGTGGCTTCGGGCGCATTCTTGATGGCTGCTGCTGCCAAGGCTGCTTCGGCGGCTTGTTGGGCTTGCTGAGCAGCAGCGACTTGAGCGGCGGCAGCTTGTTGAGCAGCTTGTTGAGCAGCTTGAGCAACAGCTTGGGCCTCTTGGGCTTGAGCTTGGGCTTGCTCTGCTAATTTTGCTTTGCGCTCGGCTTCTTTCTGTAAAGCTTCCGAACCACCACCATTTGCTAGAACTTCTTCTAAAGCTTTTTCTGCTTCTAATTTAGCAGCTTCGGCTTTAGCACGAGCGGTTTCTGCAGCTACAGTTGCTTTTTCTGCTTCTGTTTTAGCTTCTTCTGCTGCTTTTGCCTTTGCTTCCGCGGTCACTTTGGCATTGGCTTCTTGTTTGGCTTTCTCCGCTTCTGTTTTTGCGATAGCTTCAGCCGCTTTTACTCTTGCTTCTGCAGCCTCTATCGCCGTCTTCGCTCTAACCTCTGCTTCTTTAGCTTTGTCTTCTGCGACTTTTACTTTTTCTACTGCTTCTGCGGCAGCTTTTTTAGCCAAGTCAACCTGTGATTTAGAGGCTTTTGCTGCTGCTTCAATTTTAGCTACAGCTTCTGCTCTAGCTGCTTCTGCTGCGATTTTAGCTGTTGCCGCTTCTGCTTTAGCAGCGGCAACAGCTTTAGATGATTCTACTTTAAATGTCTCTTCAGCGGTTTTAAGTGCATCTTGAGCAGTTTGTGCCGCTTTTTTAGCAGCATTTATTTCTGATTTTGATGCATTTTCTAAAGCATCAATTTTTTCTTGTGCATCTTTTTTCGCCGTGTCTAGTGCTTTGGTAGCTTCTGCCAATTTAGTTTGTGCAATTTTTGTCTGATTTTCTGCAATTACCGCTTTAGCTTCTGCATCTTTGGCTCTAGCCTCTGCTGCTTTGATTGCTGCTGTATCACCACCAGTTTCACCGCCACCAGTTTCACCGCCACCAGTTTCACCGCCACCAGTTTCACCGCCACCAGTTTCTCCATATTCCACCCCTGGTAAAACAGGGGTTGGTTTTGGAGCAATAGAGTTATCTCCTCCACTCGTTGAACATGAGGCTAGGATCATAGCAGTCAAAAGAACAACACTAGCTTTGAGCGGGGTATTTAATTTTTTTGCTGTTGATACAGCCAAGATTGAATGACGGTCAAGTGGCATTCGAATTCCTCCATGAAAGTTTTATGAATATTCCGTTAAACATAACTTTTATCTACTAACGCGTATAGATAAACAAATTACATACAAAAAGTCAATAAATAAAAATGGAATAATGTCCACTGTAACTTTTAGTTACTAATTAATATCTGTTAAATAGAATATATAGAAATTATGAGGAATTTTAAATGTATGTGTATACCTATTGCTTTGCTAATATTGCATGCCAAAAGTTTAAATTGGTAACCACTATTTATGAGCAATCTATAAAAGTGATTAGATAGAGGCAATATTTGAACTATAGTTCTTTTACAAAGCTAAAATAAGTAGAATATTCTTGGTTTATGCTTATAAAGGCTATGAAAATACAATAATCTCTGATTATTGACGTATTTTCATCAAAAAATTCTGAGTCAATCCGATTAACTGTGATAGAGATGCTTTATTAATATTTTTGTAATGCTCAGGTGACATAGTGAGTGTGTGAGAGTCATCACTTTTAAATGATTGAGAGATAATAATTAGTTATGATTGATGGACTAAAATACTGACTATGTATTCGATATACACCAACATATTAATATATAATTATAAACAATAGTTTGTCTTTAAAAACAAAAATATTTTTCGTTGTGGAATCATCCTTTAATTAAATAAACATTAATTCACTAAAAGAACATTTGTAAACTGAAATAATGATTGCTTTCTCAGTTTATTATCTACAAAAAAAAGCGCCCTAAGGCGCTTTTTTATTACAAACTGTCAGACTAATTTATTGTTTTTCAGCACCGAAGGTACCTTGGAAGGTTGTACCTTCACCTGGTTGAGCACCCTTACCACCTTGGGTTAAAGCTTCCTGATAAACACCGCCTAAGAAATTAGCATCTTCACCATAGAAACCTCCAGCGGTATCGATATTATTCGCATTACCAGCAAAGGTATTGCCAGTGATGTCGGCATTGATATTAATCTCATTACCAGCAGGCATATACTTATAATCACCTTCTGCAAATGTCAATGTACCTTCAAGTTTACTGTTAACAAAATCGACATCAAACTTAGATGAACCATCAACTACTGGACCACTACGATCACCATCTTTCAGATGTAGGTTTTCCATATAGGTAGCGACACCAGCATAAGCCACCATACCGTCATTGATATTATTATCAATATTGTATTGTGCGAGGTCTTTCATGTACTGCATGTCTTCAAGGTTGGTACCATTGCCTTGTACATAGACAGTAGAAACGCGCGCTAGATCTCCTAAGAAACTCTGATTAGGATCACCATACACATGCCCTATTTGCATTTGTGAATCGAAGTTCTTATAAACAGATGAATAATTGAAATCTAATGCTACAGGACCTTGAACCGTAGTAGTCTCAGTGTGAAGCTTGAAGCCATTGGTTAAGTCGGAATCATTAGCACCACTTATATTAATAAGAACTTGCTCTTTCACAGAATCAGGCTTAGTCATGTCAGCACGTGCTGAAAAGCTATCATAACTGGTAAAGTTGTTACCAGCACGATTGTCTACAGGTACTTCAGAACCATCTACAGTCACAGTTTCTGTAAAGTCAGACTTGTCATCACGTATCTCTGCATAGCCAATCGCATCTTCTGTGAATGAACCCTCTGCACTACTCAACGTATTACTTTGGAAACCTGTAAATTCTGCGTCTGCTTGAACGCTTGGATTAACTGGTGGTGTTGGCGTTGGCGTTGGCGTTGGCGTAGGCGTTGGCGTAGGCGTTGGCGTTGGCGTTGGCGTTGGCGTTGGCGTTGGCGTTGGCGTTGGCGTTGGCGTTGGCGTTGGCGTTGGCGTTGGCGTTGGCGTTGGCGTTGGCGTTGGCGTTGGCGTTGGCGTTGGCGTTGGCGTTGGCGTTGGCGTTGGCGTTGGTGTTGGTGTTGGCGTTGGCGTTGGCGTTGGCGTTGGCGTTGGCGTTGGCGTTGGCGTTGGTGTTGGTGTTGGTGTTGGTGTTGGTGTTGGTGTTGGCGTTACGGCTTCATTTTTTTCGGCACCAAAGGTACCTTGAGAACCATTGCCTTCATAGATACCACCGATATAGTTAGCATCTTTACCGTAGAAAGCACCGTCAGTATTGTAGCCATTGTCGTCAGCTGCAGTACCTGAGAACTGATTACCAGTAATATTCGCTGCTAAGTTAATATTGCCAGCTTCGGCAAAGTCCAGTTTGCCTGCCCATTCTTCGCCACAAAATCCGCTGTGAATGCTGAGGTGCCATATTCAATAGCATTACCAGGACCTACTTTACGGTTGGTTGCATCACCGGTATATTCAAACTTACCTTCGGTCGGTAGAGTCGCTGTCTTTTTACCAACGGCTATCACACCATCTACTGGAATTGTGCTGCCTAGTGCACTAACACCACCATCGATGTGAGCACACGCAACTCATCATTGTCACCAAAGTCTTTATAGATCGAGGTATAAGTCAGGTCACCTGCGGCCAGTACGTTACCGGTGCCACTATAAGATTTAAAACCGTTTTCAGTATCGGCATCGCTATCACTTGATAAGGTCACTGCTGCTGGTGCTGGTACGATTCCTGTCAAAGCTTTGTCAGCACGGGCATCAACATCTGAGGTACTACGAATAGCGAAATCACGTGTGGTCACTTCTCTCACACCTGCAAGCTGACCTGTGTTCACAGATAAGTGCTGTACACCTGATAAGTTTGCTTCTGCTTCAGAGCTGTAACCTGGTGTTGGTGTTGGTGTTGGCGTTGGCGTTGGCGTTGGCGTTGGTGTTGGTGTTGGTGTTGGTGTTGGTGTTGGCGTTGGTGTCGGTGTCGGTGTCGGTGTGATTACTGGACTATCATTAAAGATATCACCTAGTTTGTACGAATTATTATTATCGCTAGCACACGAGGCCAATATCATTGATGTCAAAAGTACGACACTTGCTTTTAATGGGGTATTGAATTTCTTTGCTGTAGAATTAGCTGAGATTGAATGATGGTTAGGTAACATTCGTATTCCTCCATGGATTATAATGAGATATTCCCTTCATATTCAACTATTTATATAATAGCTGAATAATTTTTATAGATACTAAAAAGTAGCTTGATCAGTCAAAACTTAATGGTTTATTACTTTTGAAGAGAGATAACTTTCAACTTCGATAGTAACAACCGACTTAGTAGCGTTCTTTATTAATATCTATAATTTTATTTAAAACATTGCAGCTTATTATAAAGCTCACCCATTACAACTCGATAAGCTTTATAAAATTTCAATCAAAATAAGAACTAAGTTTAAAAACTAAGTTTAAGAATGAAGTTACTGGCTCTGATAAGACAGTTTTACACCAGCGATGTAACCATCGTTATCTTCAGATTTACTAACGATACTGCCGTTCGGTAACTGTCCAGTCGCATCACCAAACTTCAAGTATTTTCCACCGACAGATACGGCCCATTCAGGAGTGACATTATATTTAACCCCACCACCGATACTATAGAAACCATCAATAGTACCCAATGAACTGACAGGATCACCTGCACCAGAGTCATAACCAACCACAACAGAACCCGCTAATTTTTCGTTGAAGCGTTTAGCCAAACCAACGTCGACTTTCCATTGGTCTTTGTCATAAGACAATAGTGGTAAGCCACCAGCAACGGCTCCTTTAGAGTAGGCATTATAAAGAGGAGGCACAATACTAAAGTCACTCCAAGGCACCCAGCGTACATCTAATGTGCCTAGCAGCTGATATTTTTCACTTAAACCCGTCTGAATGTTTAAGTTAACTGACTCTGGTGTGGTCACCGTTGCTTCGGTAGTCGCATCAGCACCAATAGCTGCCGCCAATTCAGGCGTGATTATATCGTTAGGATTAAGTTCATTATATTTACCAATAAATACACTTTTTATAAGATCATTATCTAATAGAGGTACTCTTTCACCTACCACGGTTTTATGATCAATTTCCGAGCGATAAGTTAATGCTGCATTTAAGGCAATCTCTGGTTTACTATAGGAAAGACCAGCCGCCCAACCATAGTCAGTGTCTTTATTGACGTTGGCATCATAACCTGTTAATGGACCATATGCTTGGCCACGTAAATGCACTTCTGCTTTTACTTTTTGTATCACTGGACCACCATATACTTGGAAGCCGTTAGATTTAAAACCTACCAAACCTGTCCATGATTCAGTATGAACGCTAACGTTGGTGTTTTTATCATAATCAGGATCTAGAACAGCTGGATTAATGAATTCATTAGGAAATGCAGTTCCTGTTGAAGAATCTACGATTGTCTGTTTTCCTGGTTGAGATACAAAAGCATTATCTCCTGTATACTCTACTTCTGCTCCAAAAGGCTCATCATAGAACACACCGATACTAATACTGTCATTAATATCCGTTTTTACACCATAGCGAGCAAAAGTATAAGGATCGTCGGTAGCATTACCCGTATTTACACCCTTTTCGTACTCATCTTCGTTAGAGGTAATACCAAGACGAGCACCGTTTGCGATTGCCCCAGCATTATCATTAACTGAAACATCCGTGTTGATGTAAGCATACTCAATCTCGGCGTAAGTACCAGGGTTAAAAAAACCTTTGATGTCTTGACCTGAACGATCAAGACCAGCTGCTTGCGTCAACGATGCAGCTGACAGTGTAAGTAGAGCGAGAGTGAGTTTAGAGATAGGGAATTTTTGAGACACTTGATATCCTCCATGAATAAAATAACTGGCAAAAAGCTTAATTACGGTATGACTTATATCAGTAATTGAAACCTGTGCTGTGCAATCCTTTGCCAAACGATTTAATTATTTAACTAGCAGATGTAACTACCGCTTACGCAATATTACCTTTCATTGTTATCAGACATCACTACTATGTAATACAACGTAACTGATTTCAGTATCATAATTAAAGTTTGCTGCTATAGCAATACCCTTTTCGACTTTTCCCAAAAATAGATTTATGTTAGTTAAAATTTTTATATATTTACAGTGTTTAAAGGTATCTAATAATCGATTTGATGAAAAACGATAGAAAAGGAATATAGTTATTCTTTACTACTTTCGTACAGTATTGATAATTAAGACTATTTTTTTAATTTTTTCCCAACAAAAAAAGCAGCCACAATGGGCTGCTTTTTATTGTTAAATCTAACACTTTAAAAAAAGTAACAAGTGTTCACTTATTACTGCGCTTGATAAGAAAGCTTCACGCCAGCGATATAGCCATCATTGCTTTCAAAATCAGAAACAATTTTGTCAGTTGGTAATTGACCTTTGGCATCACCGAACCATAAGTATTTGCCACCGGCTGATACGGCCCAGTTTTTGGTAACGTTATACTTGGCGCCAAGACCAACACTATAATAGCCATCGACAGGACCTAATGAAGTAGTCGGATCACCAGCACCGCTATCCCAACCAACCGTACCACTGATCGCAAGTGCTGGTGCTACACGCTTAGCCAAACCTAGCTCGACTTGCCACTGATCGTCTTCATACTCGACCAAGTTTAAACCATCATCCGCATATAATGGATTATTCTTACTAACTTCATTATATAACGGTGGCGTAATTACGAAGTCACTCCAAGGCACCCAACGTACTTTTGCGGTGGCTAATGTAGTTGGATTAATACCAGTTTGGAAGTCAAAGTTGATTGATTCAGGGGTTGTAATCTCGTAATTACTACTCTGAACGGCAGCCGCTGGATTACCCGCTAAAAGCCCAGCTAATGGATAGGTTTCAGAGATCTTTATATCATGATCAATCTCAGAGCGATACGTTAGCGCTGCTTTTAGTGCAATCTCAGGTTTACTATACGACATACCTGCTATATAACCATAATCCATATCAGGATTACTATTTGAAGTATAACCGGTAGCAAGATCGTAAGCACTGCCACGTAGTCTTACTTGTGCTTCGATACGTTGAGCAACCGGACCACCATAAACTTGGAAGTTTTTATTAGCGCCAAATTTTGCGCCAAGAATAGCTGTTAAGTTTTGACTGCGAACCTCAACTTTAGTGGTTTGGGTGTTGGAGAGCTGAGCATTAGCATAATTATCAAAGCCTATTACTGGAGCCAACCTTGCTTCGCCAGCTGCAATATTCGCCTGACCTTGTACAATTTGTGGACGTAAAACTGCTTCAAGCGCTGGATTGTTCTGAATAGCTGCTTCTGCTTGTGCTACCTGAGCTCTCGCAGCCGCTAAACCTTGTCGAGATTGGTCAACAAAATCACTTAATTCTTGAGCATTGGTAAGACTAACACCTGGTACTGCTGGGTCCAATCTTGTTGCGATTAGATCATTAATTGCAGTAACTGGTGAACCAGTAAAATTACTATCGCCAGTATATTCAGCAGCGGCACCAAAAGGCTCGTCATATATGACACCTACACTAAACGTATCATTGATATCTGATTTTACGCCATAGCGGAAGAAGTCATAATCTTCAGAAATATCACCAGTTTTGTTACCTTTAACGTAAGCTGAGTTATCATCTCCGACATAGGCATTATCTCTACCACTGACATCAGCATCAATATAGGTATAAACCGCTTCGGCATAAGTTCCATCTTGAAAGAAAGCAGTGACGTCCTGACCTGAACGATCTAGACCGGCAGCATTCGTCATGCTGGCTACAGAAATAGTAGCAATAGCTACCGCAAGGGTTTTTAAGTGAAAGGTAGCGCGCATTATGTATCTCCAAACATCCTAGTTGTTTAACCGTCCTATGAATCTAAAATTGGCCATGGTGCACGCAAATTTAAACTATGAAAACAGTGTCCTGATTTCGATCATAATGGCTTTTTGACACTAAAACAACACTTAAAGCACTTTATTTCCTAAATATGACTGAACAGTACAGATTACATGTAACTGACATACTAAACACTTGTTTCCTTTAGTAAAACTATCTTTTGAATTTACTTTTTACTGGACTAAAATCGTCTTTTTTCTTCATGCTCAGTCATCAATAAGCATACCCTGATAATAGAGTGTACATATTTGACTATCCTTATTTTGAGAAAAAAAAGCGACCCGCTTAGGATCGCTTTTTTTTCTGCTAAATTGGCAAATAGTATCAAACTAGATATATTTTAGTTTGATACTATTTCGCTTGATAAGATACTTTTACACCAACTGCATAGCCATCGTTATCTTCGAACTTACTAACCACTGATTTGGTTGGTATTTGACCATCAGCATCACCAAACCACAGGTACTTACCACCGGCAGACACCGCCCAGTTCTCAGTGAAGTTATATTTTGCGCCAAGACCAGCACTATAATACCCCTCGATAGGGCCTAGCGAGGTCACTGGATCACCAGCGCCACTATCCCAACCGACCGTTCCGGTAACGGCTAATGCTGGCGACAAACGCTTGGCAAGACCCAACTCTACTAACCATTGATCTTCATCATAGCTGACTAAAGACAAACCTTTATCATCACCCGTTGAACGCTTGCTGACTTCGTTATAAAGGGGTGGCACGATTGCAAAATCAGTCCAAGGTACCCAGCGTACTTTTGCGGTCGCTAACGTCGTTTGATTCACGCCTGTTTGAAAGTCAAAGTTGACTGATTTAGGTGTGGTGATATCTATTTTGTTACCCTGAACAGGATCGCCACCCAATGCGGCAACTAGCGGATAAGTCTCATCAATGTTCAAGCTATGGTCGATCTCTGAGCGATACGTTAACGCAGCTAGTAGTGCAATTTCAGGCTTGCTATAAGAGACACCGGCTAACCAACCGTAATCTTGGTCAGAGCTGATATGAGTGGTATAGCCAGTAGCAGGACCGTAAGCACTACCACGCAGTGCTACGTCAGCCTGAACTTGCTGCATCACAGGGCCACCATATACTTGGAAGTTTTTATTTTCACCAAGTTTCATACCTAAGATACCAGTAATACTTTCAGTGCGGACTTCAACATTGGTACCTTCGTCGTTAGCTAGGCGACCATCAGCAAAACCTTCTAACTGTTCCAGTTGGCTTAATTGTGCTTGACCTGCTGCCAATTGTGTCTCACCAGCCGAAATTCCTGCTAAACCAGCATTGATCTGCGGACGCAATACAGACTCAAGCGCTGGGTTCTGATTAACAGCAGCCTGAGCTTGTCTAATTTGCTCTCTCGCTTCATTTAAACGAGTTTCAGAAGCATTTAACTGCTTGTTCGTTCCTTCAACTAAATCTTTTAGTCCTTGAACATCAGTAACACCCATACCACCTAAACGCGATGCTATAATGCTATTGACTGCAGCAGTTGGTGTACCGACAAAGTTATTATCACCACTATAATCAGCAGCAGCACCGAAAGGCTCGTCGTATAAGATACCAACACTGAATGTATCATTGATATCTGCTTTTACGCCATAACGGAAAAAATCATAAGACTCAGCGATATCATCGATTTTTTTGCCTTGCTCATAAGCCTTTTTATCAGGACCGACATAAGCATTGTCATGGCCACTGACATCACCATCGATGTAAGTATAAACCGCTTCGGCATATAAGCCGTCTTGCAAAAATGCGGTAACGTCTTGTCCTGAACGATCAAGACCAGCAGCACTAGCAGTGCTAGCGACAGAGAAAGCAGCAATAGCTACTGTAAGGGTTTTTAGGTGAAAGGTGGCCCGCATTGTGTATCTCCAAACATCCGCATTGTTTTACCGCCGTACCAAAAATTGCTAGGTAGGCAGCAGCTAAGGAGAAGGATACTAATGTCTTTTTTACCTTAAGACAACTGTAAAAATACATTATTACCGAATTATGACTAGACAGTCATCGACCATTAATCATATTCAAAAGTAAGAATATATTCTAAATAGAGACAGCTTCTCTTATTTTAACGGTTTTTAATAATGCGGTGGCCTATCAGACATAACATCAAATGGAGCAATTCCTCCTTCGGTATCTTGGCTTTCAACTTGCTTGTAAATAAGCTGCAATTGACGTTGTACAGTCTGAATATGCTTGTCTTGCCGAGCGATAACTTCATCGAGTCGCTCTACCGTTAGCTCCAGATGAGCCATGTTCATCTGTAACTCAATCACTTGAAGTTGTAGATCGCTTTGGGCAGCAGATGAATTGCCTTGAGGGTTGGTTAAAGGTGTCGTTGGTGGGACAGATTGATCCATATTTTTCTCTAAGTGATAGCATTCATATACTGAATTTGCTGGAATATTCATTTTTGATTGATGACCGTGAAATGGTAGCAATTAATAAGCAATGACATGCATAGCATATTGACTACCAACAAATAGCAATAAAATAGTACTGATAAACCATTTACTCGCACTACAGTCAGGTGGTGGCATGTTATACTGCTGCCAATTTTGCAACAACCCCTACCTCACTATTATATAAGCTTAAGATATTTTATGGCACTGATACATCTAAAAGATATTCACCTCGCATTTGGCGTGGCTCCCGTTCTTGATGGCGTTGATTTTGCGATCAATGCTGGCGAGCGTGTGTGTTTGATTGGTCGCAATGGCGAAGGCAAATCCACTCTATTTAAGTTGATCAATGGCTCATTGCAGCCTGATAGTGGTGAAGTCATCATCAATAGTAGTGTACGTGTTGCGATGCTTGAGCAAGACGTACCAGAAACCAGTGGCCGCATACTGGATATCGTCATGGGTGGTAGTCGTCGCACTGCTGATCTGCTGGTTAACTATAATAAGCAAGTCGATATGTGTGCCAATGGCGATATGGATGCCTGTGAGCGTATGGCCGACTTACAGCATGATATCGATGCAGTACATGGCTGGGATTTAGAGCGTGATGCCACTCGTCTTATTACTACGATGGGACTTGATCCAGATGATGACTTGTCGTCGTTGTCTGGTGGTCGTAAGCGCCGTGTACTACTTGCGCGCTCACTAGTTACCAAGCCTGATGTGCTGCTTCTCGATGAGCCTACCAACCATTTGGACGTTGAGAGCATCGAATGGTTAGAGCGCTTCTTATTGGATTGGCAAGGTTTGACATTATTGTTCGTTACCCATGATAGAGCATTTGTGAATAAACTGTCGACGCGCATCATTGAGCTTGATCGCGGTCAGTTGACCAGCTATGACGTAACCCAAGGTGAAGGTGGCTACGCACGCTATCAAGAATTAAAAGAGCTACAGTTATTGGCTGAAGAAAAAAATAACGCGAACTTTGATAAAAAATTGGCGCAAGAAGAAGTTTGGATTCGTCAAGGAATTAAAGCGCGCCGCACCCGTAATGAAGGCCGTGTCCGTGAGCTAAAAGCCTTACGTGAAGAGCGTGGCGACCGCCGTGAACAAGTGGGCAATGTAAACATCACCATGGGTCAAGGCGAAAAAAGCGGCAAGCTGGTCTGCAAAGTTAAGAACTTGCATCTTGAGTATGATGGCAATGTATTGGTTGATAACTTTACGACGACTATTATGCGTGGCGACAAAATCGGTATTGTCGGGCCTAATGGCGCGGGTAAAACCACACTTATTAAAGCTCTACTCGACATGTCTGATGACGAAGTCACCAAGACAGGCAGCGTTGAGCTAGGAACCAACTTAAAAATCGCGTTTTTCGATCAGTTACGTGATCAGCTAGATTTAGAAGCGAGTGTTGCACAAAACGTCTCAGAAGGCTCAGACTTCGTCGAAGTTGGCGGTCGTAAGACACATATTATGAGCTATTTGCAAGATTTCTTATTTGCTCCAGAGCGTGCACGCACACCTGTTAAGGCATTGTCTGGCGGTGAACGTAACCGCGTCCTACTTGCCAAGCAACTATTGAAGCCTGCCAACATTCTAGTACTCGATGAGCCAACCAACGATTTGGACATGGCGACACTTGAGCTATTAGAGGAATCAGTCGCAAGCTTTGGTGGTACGATTTTGCTCATCAGCCATGATCGCTCATTCATGGATAATGTCGTCACCTCAACATGGGTATTCGGCGAAGATGAAGATGGCAAAGGGATCGTCAAAGAGTACGTCGGTGGCTATCAAGAGTATCTGGTACAAAAAAATCGTGAGCAAGCAGCACAAGCTGCTAGAGCACCAGTAAGTAATACAAATGCAGCAAATAAATCAGCTAGCAAGCAAGCCGTAGCAAAACCCAGTATCACAGCCAAAAAGCTCAATTATAATGAACAGCGTGAGTTAGATAATTTGCCAAAAGAGATTGCAGTGCTTGAAGCGGAACAAAATGAGCTGCAAGAAAAGCTGGCTGACGGCTCATGGTTTACTAAAGACTTCGATGCGGCAACAGCAGCTAGTGAGCGTTTACTAGTGATTGAAGATGAAATGATGAGCAAGCTTGAGCGCTGGAGTACACTTGAAGGCTAGAATGAGTCGCTAAAACGTACCTTTAAGTACCTTTGAAATAGACACATTCCATGAACTGATATTTTAAGTTTCTATCTATGGCATATTTAAAGGCTAAAATAATCACCACGCTATTAATAGTGTGGTGATTATTCGTTTACGACCACTTACACAGAGATTAGGGACTGAAAGTTAGTGAACATTCCCTCGATTTCAAGTATCATTCGCTATTGCTAAATACCCTTATTAATTATAAGGTCATCGCGCTGACAAACCTTGCTGGCATAAAAACAGTAACGATACGGCGATATCCAAGCCATCGTGGACAAATAATGTTGTTCAACCTCATACTATGCCCTATCAAGGTTGCTTTATTTTTAACGCAATAATTTATTTTATGACCAAAATAGCTTAGAATAGCAACAATTAGCAAAATTAGGCACAGCTAAAGTGGCTTGATATTGTATCTATATTTTTTAAGCCAATATTCTCTAAGCCACAAACCCAGTGTGGGATAATCCCATTTCATTCACCTGGAGGAAGTATTAATGAGCCATGCCGAAGGCGTTAATGTAAAACGCCGTAGAGTTCTTATTGCCTCGACTGCCGCGATTGGTGCAGCTGGGGTAGCTGCCTTGGCAACACCTTTTGTCCGCTCTTGGACGCCAAGCGCAAAAGCTGAAGCTGCAGGGGCTGCAGTGACCCAAGATATCGGTTCTATCGAAGATGGACAAATGATTGTCATCAAATATCGTGGCAAACCTATTTATGTGGTTAAGCGTACCGAAGATATGATTGCAGGATTAGAGTCAGTTAAACCATTACTGTCTGACCCAGACTCTCTTGCCTCTTTACAGCCTGAATACTGTGCGAATCCTACGCGCTCTTTAGAACCAACTGTATTGGTCGTTGAAGGCGTGTGTACGCATTTGGGCTGTGCGCCAAACTATCGCCCTGACGTTGGTGCCGCTGACTTAGGCGGTAATGACTGGTATGGCGGATTTTTCTGCCCCTGCCACGGTTCTAAGTATGACTTAGCAGGTCGCGTCTTTAATGGCGTTCCAGCACCGCTTAACTTACCCATCCCAGAGTATAATATGGATGGTACCATCTTGACGGTTGGGGAGGCTTAATATGAGTATGGGTAAAAAAATCATGCACTGGGTGGACGCGCGCTTTCCGGCGACCGAAACCTATGAATATCACATGTCCAAGTACTACGCACCAAAAAACTTTAACTTTTGGTACTTCTTTGGCGTGCTATCTATGGTCGTACTGGTCAACCAATTGGTGACGGGTATCTGGCTAACGATGATGTACAACCCAAGTGCCGAAGGGGCATTTGCGTCTGTTGAATACATCATGCGTGATGTGAAAGGCGGCTGGCTTATTCGCTATATGCATTCCACTGGCGCCTCGGCGTTCTTCGTGGTGGTCTATCTGCATATGTTTAGAGCCTTGCTTTACGGTTCGTACCAAAAACCACGTGAGCTTATTTGGCTCATCGGTATGGGTATTTACCTAGCATTGATGGCAGAAGGTTTCTTCGGATACTTGCTACCTTGGGGCAACATGTCATTCTGGGGTGCACAGGTTATCTTGAACTTACCTGCCGCGTTGCCAGTGATTGGTGACGGTCTTGCCGAATGGGTACGTGGTGATTATATTATCTCCGGTATCACCCTCAACCGCTTCTTTGCCTTACACGTTGTCGCTATTCCTTTAGTGCTCGTGGGCTTGGTCTTTATGCATTTAGTGGCACTGCATCATGTGGGTTCGAACAACCCTGATGGCATCGACATTAAAAAGCTAAAAGATAAGAACGGCGTGCCATTAGACGGTATTGAGTTCCATCCGTACTACACCGTTCATGATATGGTTGGTATTGTGGTGTTCTTTATCCTGTTCTTTGCAGTGGTATTCTTCTTCCCAGAGGGCGGCGGATTCTTCCTTGAGCCACCAAACTTTGAGACAGCGAACTCGCTGAAGACGCCTGCTCATATTGCACCAGTATGGTATTACACGCCATTCTATGCCATTTTACGTGCAGTCCCTGACAAGCTGGGTGGTGTGATTGCGATGGGTGGTGCGATTGCCGTATTGTTCTTGATACCATGGCTCGATAGATCGCCGGTACGCTCTATACGTTATAAAGGCATTTTATCTAAAATTGCTTTAACCGTGTTTGCGATTAGTTTCTTAGTTTTAGGTTACTTAGGCGCGACGCCAACAACGCCAACAGCAACATTGATGGCTCGTATCTTCACTGTCTTGTATTTCTTGTTTTTCTTACTGATGCCAATTTATACCTCTATCGAGAAGTGTAAACAGCCACCAGAACGCGTTACCGGAGGTCACTAATGAGCACGCTAATTAAATCCCTAGCTGGTCTAGGCTTAGGCGCGGCACTGACTTTGACTGCTGGTACTGCACTGGCAGCGGGCAGTGGGTGTGGTACATTCACCAATGCTGAGGGTGTGGAAGAGCACTTGCTCTGTAGTGAAGCCCCTATTGACTTTACCAATAAAGGCTCGCTACAAAACGGTGCCAAGATTTTTATGAATTACTGTGCAGGTTGTCACTCAGCACAGTATGTTCGTCACTCTCGCATCGCTAAAGATTTAGAGATTCCACCTGAGCTGGTCGAAAAATATTTGATGGTGACGACCGATCAGATTGGTGATCATATCAATGCTGAGATTGACCCTGAGGTTCAGGCTTCATGGTTTGGTGCTGCGCCACCAGATTTGTCACTTGAGACAAGACTGCGCGGTGATGACTGGGTATACACTTACCTACTATCATTTTATGAAGATCCAAGTCGTCCTTGGGGCGCCAATAACCTAGTGCTTGCAAACGCTGCAATGCCTCATGTCTTGCACAATATGCAAGAAACATTGAGTCAAGAAGAGTTCGAGTCTGAGGTCGGTGATTTGGTTAACTTTATGGCGTGGATGGGTGAGCCTGCTCGTCACGACCGTCAAGTAATTGGCTTCTTCGTCATTATCTTCTTATTGGTTTTACTCATCCCAGTCTACTTGCTCAACAAAGAGTTCTGGAAAGATGTAAAATAATTAGAAGTAGATAGTATAAAAACCAAGCATTATATAAGGCACTACTTCGGTAGTGCCTTTTTTATGTTTTGATGGTTTAATATCTAATGAAAACTCAAGACATCAGACAAATAAAGCGCTCACCAGCAACATTTACGCGAGTTACCTTGATAAACACAGCGACTTTGTTTACGATGACAACCTTCACTATTAACATTAGGCTTTCATGATTGATGCGAATGACATTCCCAGTAGTCAGCTGATTTTATACGCTGATGACGGCTACGACAGTCATGTAGTACGCCTATTACTTGAAGAAAAGAAGCTCGCTTATTATTTATCACGTTTGCATTCTGAGCGTCCTGAAGATTTGACTGAGCTCAACCCCTATCACACCTTGCCTGTTCTGCAACAGCGCGAGATTGCGCTCTATGAAATTAACGTCATCTTTGAATATCTTGAGGAACGTTATCACGCCAATAAACTGCTGCCTGATACCCCGCAAGAGCGGGCTCAGTTTCGTCAATTGGCATGGCGTATACAACGTGATTGGTTGGTACTCGGTAAGCGACTGCTTATGCATCCAGATAGCTTTAACAAAGCACAAGCTGCCTTGGCAAAAAAGCAACTCGCTGATTCATTGATTACCTTATCACCGCTGTTTGCTCACAAGTCTTACTTTATGGCGGATGAGTTTGGTTGGTGCGATGTACTACTCGCGCCTTTATTATGGCGACTTGAGGAGATGGGCATCGAACTACCTCGGGCTATTAGTCGTCCGTTGTTTGACTATCAAACGAGAGTCTTTGAGCGCAGTAGCTTTCAAAAAAGCGTGCGTTAATTAGTGCGTATCTTTAATTCACTCGATAGCCATCTAAATGGGCTAAAAATGGATAAATCTTGCCAAACATCGTCAAATAGCTGGTTAATATCCCGATATTATCTGCGCTATTTTTCTTGTTTAACGGCAATTTATCTCATTTTTATCACCATTTTTGAAATGAAGATACGCCCTAGACAAGTATAAAAAGCTGTCCTAGAATAAGTACCAATAAAACAGACGTTAAGCAGCAGTTATCCTCTGATAAATTGCTGAAATAACTGTATTTTAATTATAAAATATCATTAGTATAGGAAATCATCAGATGAGCGAAACCACCTCTATTACTCCGACCCGCCCCTACATGGTACGTGCGCTATACCAGTGGATAGAAGACAATGACCTGACTCCCTATCTGATGGTCGATGCAACGGCTGAAAACGTGCAAATTCCAACCGAACACGTGCAAGATGGTCGTATTGTCTTGAATATCGCCAGCCGTGCCACTGGTAATATGAGTATGGAAAATGACTATATACATTTCAGTGCGCGTTTTGGCGGTGTGTCACAAGATATTTGGGTACCACTGACGGCGGTGCTAGGTATTTATGCGAAAGAGAACTCGCAAGGGATGTTTTTTGATCCCAATGAATATGACAATTATCAGCCTGAAGGCGATTCACCAGTTGCTGCTAAGAAAAGCCCAACAGCAGCACCCAAGCCGAAACGTGATAATAAAGCAGGCTTAAAAGTATTGAAATAGTCGGTTTTTTTACCTAAAAAAGCTGGTCGTATTGAATACGGCCAGCTTTTTTGTTGTCAGTCTAAAAGTGTAACGGCTTTTAAAACGCTTAGATTTTTGGCGCTTGGGTTTTTGGCGCTTGGGTTTTTGACGCTTAGGTTCTTGGTAAAGTCACACCGCGCTGGCCTTGATATTTACCACCGCGATCTTTATAGCTGGTCTCACATACGTCATCAGCATCACTTTGGAAAAATAGCATTTGTGCCACGCCTTCACCCGCATAAATACGCGCTGGCAAATTGGTGGTATTACTAAATTCTAAAGTCACATGCCCTTCCCACTCAGGCTCAAGCGGCGTGACATTGACGATAATTCCGCAACGGGCATACGTTGATTTACCCAAGCAAATCGTTAATACGTCACGTGGAATACGGAAATATTCCATGGTGCGTGCTAGCGCAAATGAGTTGGGCGGAATGATGCACTCATCACCGACGATATCAATAAAACTTTTTTCATCGAAGTTTTTAGGATCAACGACGACTGAATGTACGTTGGTAAAGACTTTAAACTCAGGGGCACAGCGCACATCATAACCATAGCTTGACGTACCGTAGCTGACCAAACGCTCGCCTGCATCATTAAATCGTACTTGACCCGCTTCAAACGGCTCAATCATGCCATGTTCTTCGGCCATTTTACGAATCCAGCGGTCAGATTTGATAGACATTGTTGTTCCTTAGCAAATATTTAATAGCGACGATTATACGGAATTGAAGGCTCAATTTATAGAGCAATGGCGACTTTAAAATTAATACGTCCAATAGCCTAATTATCATCAACCTATATTTTACAATCTACCATTTGGCAAAGTGATCTTCTGCTAAGCCCATCACCTTATCAAACTTAATCACCTCATTTTTGATGCGAATCTCACCACTATAAAAGCCAAGCCATTGCTCAAAGATACTGGCAAGCACACCAAAGTTATCCGTCTTCTTATAAACGGTCATCGGTGTAAAGGTTAAGTCAATATCCACGTTGCTCCAGCCTAGATTCTGATGATAGACACGCCAAGTATTTTGCACGGATGTATTCCAATCTTTACGTATAAATAGCACTGGTGGTAGATAATAAATCTGCCCATCCAGCCAGCACGCATTTTCGCTAACCCCTGTTTCATTGACGCCCATCGACAAGTTCAACGTAAAATGACGACCATCGGGCAAATAGTGATTAATACAAGTCCAAAACCAATTGGTCTTGTGACGCATATAGCCGAGCGTCCAATCTAGATTGGCGATAGTCGTTTCGGAAAAGTGGATTTGTTTGGCTTGAGCATCCGTATTAAATTTTGAATTGGCTTTAATAAGCAAATGACCAGATACGGCTGTTAATGGCTCTTTTTGCGTAAACGTCCAGCCACGCCTGCCAGTTGGTGTGCATATAGCCAGTGGCTGCGCTTGCCGCGCCAGTGTCGCATTGAGTGCAAGATATTGACTGTCCAGCGCTACCTTAATTTGTGAAGGCATAAAATCTAATGTCACGGTTAAATTCGCATGGAAAAACGCCATTTGCCCTTGATGACAATCACCCTCCAATAACGTATGACGAGTCAACGGCTGCAATGCTTCACAAACCTCCAACTCATCCGTCTCATCGTTGTACAGATAAACAAAAGCACTGGTTGCCAGCTTAATCGTCGCCAATGCTAGACAGATTCGATAAGGCGGCTGAATAATTTGGATAAAGCAGAATTGGTTGGCCTTTAATTCTTTGCGCCAATTTGGTAAGGTTTTTTGTGAGATAAGATGGCTGTGATAGTCCAAATAATTGATATTTTTGACGTGAGCAAAGATGCCAAAAGTAGGCTGACCGTTTTGAATAAGCTCATTGAGAACAACTGGCTTAATGCGGGTGGATAAGTGTTGTTGGTTTTGGTCGTTGCGACTTTGATTCATAATTAAGGCATCCTAGCCATAGTTCATTGAGAAACTACCTGTCCTTGGTAGCTGACTGCGGTACTTATAATTCTTCTTTTTGCCTGTCTTGACGCTGCCCAAATTGCCTCTCTCGCCGCTTTAATCTCTATCGACGTCAATCCATCTGCCAGCTCTTCAGTCACATTGACTACGGCAAAACCATTTATGCCAAATGGATGTTTGGGAAATTTAAGCAGTAGATCAGTCAGCGCCTGTAATGCTTTAAAAAAATCGGCAATCACCATTCGGCGATTACTAAAATCAGCATGGACTTCATAGCGTTTGCTACTCCCATCTTTATAGTAGCAGACGGCAATCAATTGATTGTTTGAGAGTTCAATCACATATATCGGTGGGCGGAATAATTTCAGTAACCTATACTGTTTGGGAATATTGTCTAAATGACGTTGATAAATCGATAAGCTCACAATATTCCCTTTTTAAAAAACTAAGCCCTTCAAAATTTGCTTACTTAGGCTATTTAACTATTACTAGAAACCATTAAAAACCATTAAAAACCATTAAAAACCATTAAAAACCATTAAAAACCATTAAAAAATACGCTTATCATCGATAGGCTTAGCAAATTTATTAATATTGGCTTCGATATTTTTAGCAATGCTCATATAGTAAGGTGCAAATTCATCATCGGCTAAGACACTTGGCTCACCTTTATCCACTTGTGCACGAATACCGCTCGCCAATGGCAACTGACCTAATAGCGGCACCTGATATTGCTCAGCGATTTTTTCGCCGCCACCCATACCAAAGATAGCTTCGGTATGATTACAGTTGCTACACGTATGTAGTGCCATGTTTTCGACCACGCCAAGCACTGGTATATTGGTTTTGTTAAACATCTCAACGCCTTTCTGCGCATCAAGTAAGGCAATATGCTGCGGCGTCGTGACAATCACGGCACCCGTTACGGGAATGCGCTGTGCTAGCGTGAGCTGAATATCGCCCGTACCCGGTGGCATATCAATCACTAAGTAATCTAACTGCGGCCAATTGGTTTGGTTATACAGCTGCATCAAGGCACCAGTAGCTTTTGGTCCGCGCCACGCGACAGGCGTATTGTCACCGTCGAGCAAGCTGCCAATCGATAGCATCGCCATGCCATGCGCATTGATAGGAACGAACTGCTCATTTTCTAGCTCAGGTCTGACATTATCGACACCCAGCATGGTTGGCATACTAGGGCCGTAGATATCGGCATCGAGCACGCCAACACGGTTGCCAAGCTTTTGTAATGCCAAGGCGATATTGACGGTAGTGGTTGATTTACCAACACCGCCTTTACCTGACGCCACCACGATAATATGACGAATACGCGGATGCGCTGTCAATGATGCTTGTGTCGGTGCGGCTTTGGCAATCGGCGGTTCGGCATCAGTTGTCTTACTACCAGTCGTTTCTGATGACTGACTTTGACTGTCCATTGCATTGGTGGTCTTGGGCATTGCCTTCGGTAAGCTTGATCCTGTCCCTTTCGCTGGTGCTGGTAGACGGACATTCATGTGAATCGCTTTGATACCGTGCGGATGTAGCAGCTGCCCGAGCTCTTGTTGGATGATTTCAGGGTTACTATTTACGGGAAGACGCAAATCTAAGGTAAGCTGATCACCATCGCGCTCAAGTCCTGTGACCATGGTGGCAATGCTAATGGTACCTACTTCGTAACCAAGCAGCACCTTGTCTACAGCACTATCGCGCTCTGCCCGCTGCTCTGGTGTTTCTGGTTTTTTAGTAGAGGTTTTCTTCATAAAGTTAAACATAGTGACCGTTACTGCCTATACAAGTGGTTAGGTATGGTAAAAACTCAGTGAATACTGTCGTAAATAGCGTAAACAATATAGCTCATGAGCATGTTAGCCAAACCTTTTATGATGACAGTGTAGCTGAATTGGACGCATAAAAAAACCACAACGCCAGTAGGACTGACGTTGTGGTTTACATAGTTATATCTGTATATTAATTCATAAACCAACCATGACTGGCAACGATAGACTGACCCGTAAATACATTGCTTGGGAATGCTGCTAAAAATAGTGCCAACTGAGCAATGTCTTCGACCGTCGTGAATTCTTTGTCGACAGTATTGACCAACATAATATCATTCACTACGGATTCTTCGCTAATGCCTTTTTCAGCCGCTTGTTGCGGGATTTGTTTTTCGACCAAGGGCGTTTTGACAAATCCAGGACAAATCACATGCGCGCGCACATTGTGCTCGGCACCTTCTTTTGCCAATACTCGGCACAGTCCAAGTAAACCATGCTTGGCAGTCACATATGGTGCTTTAAACATTGATGCTTCATGCGAATGCACAGAACCCATATAGATGACCGTACCGCCTTTATCGTCTTTATACATATGCTTCACAGCGGCTTTGGTGGTCAAAAATGCCCCGTCTAGATGAATAGCGAGCATTTTTTTCCAGTCGTCAAATGCCATTTTATTGATTGGGTCGATGATTTGAATACCAGCATTGGAGACGAGAATATCAATCCCACCAAAGGTATCGACTAGCTGCTGCACACCTGCGTTTACCGCATCCTCTGAAGTAACATCCATGGCAATTGCCAATGCGCGCCCACCAGCCGCTTCGATAGCATCAACTGTTTTCTGCGCTGCTTCAAGATTAATATCCGCAATACCAACCGCAGCGCCTGCTTTTGCATAAGTTTCAGCGATGTCACGACCGATACCACTTGCAGAGCCAGTGACCAACGCTACCTTCCCTGTCAAATCATGCTGTAATTGAGTCGCCATCTTTTATGTCCTTTCATTACATAGCTTTTCTGAATACTATTATTGGGCAATGCTCGCTTATTGGGCAATAATCACTGGCGTTTTTTCTTGGAGTTCTTCGAAGCTGACCCCGTCTGCCAGCTCAACTAACTTCAAGCCACTGTCAGTCACATCGAGTACCGCAAGCTCAGTAATGATACGATCAACGACCCCTTTACCCGTTAATGGTAGCTCACAATTGGCAAGGATTTTTGGTTCTCCGTGTTTGTTGACTTGCTCCATCAACACAATGACTCGCTGCACGCCAGCGACTAGATCCATCGCACCGCCCATGCCTTTGACCATCTTTTTGGGAATCATCCAGTTGGCCAAATCCCCTTTTTCCGAGACTTCCATCGCGCCCAATATTGCAAGATTAACATGACCACCACGAATCATCGCAAACGACTCTGAACTACCAAAATAACTGGCGCCTGGTTCTGCGGTCACTGTTTGCTTGCCAGCGTTAATCAAATCAGCATCGACATTGTCTGCCGTTGGAAACTCGCCGATACCTAGCAGGCCGTTTTCTGACTGTAGCCAGACATCCACATCTTCAGGAATATAATTGGCAACTAGGGTTGGTAGACCAATACCTAAATTTACGTAATAGCCATCTTCTAATTCTTTTGCGGCACGCTGTGCCATCTGCTCTCTTGTCCATGCCATGGTAACTTCCTTATTTTTATAACCACCCCAAAAAATATGATTAGCGGTGTCAAACTCGCTTAGTCTACTAAATGTAGCACTTTCACTCGTTTTCCTTGCTACTCCAATTTTCGGAAATGGTATTACAATATTTTATTATTAATGTCATCTTTTAAAAATATTTCGATAACGCTATCAATTAAGCGCCTTCGGCTGCCTTGATTGTCGTCTTTTCGATACGCTTTTCAGGGCTGTTATTTAATACAATACGCTGCACAAAGATACCAGGCAGATGCACTTCATCAGGATCGAACGTGCCAGTCTCTACAATCTCTTCTACTTCGACAATGGTAATTTTGCCTGCCATGGCGCAGTCTGGATTGAAGTTACGGGCGGTTTTGTTAAACATTAAGTTGCCCGATTTATCTGCTTTTTGCGCTTTGATTAATGACACATCAGCACGCAATGTATGCTCAAGCACATAAGTACGCCCATCAAAATCACGTGTTTCTTTACCTTCAGCTACCAGTGTGCCGACACCAGTTGCTGTGTAGAATGCAGGAATACCTGCGCCGCCCGAACGTAGCTTTTCAGCCAAGGTTCCTTGCGGGGTCAGCTCAACTTCTAACTCACCTGCCAAATATTGACGCTCAAACTCTTTGTTTTCACCCACATAAGAGGAGATCATTTTTTTGATTTGGCGAGTTTGTAGTAACAGACCAAGACCAAAGTCATCGACACCTGCGTTATTACTGATACAAGTTAAATCCTTCACCCCACTATCACGCAGGGCTTCGATTAACGCTTCAGGAATACCACACAGACCAAAGCCGCCGATAGCGAGGGTTTGTCCATCACTAACGATGCCTTTTAGCGCTTCTTCGGCACTGCTATATACTTTTGATTGACTCATACTAAACTCCTTTTTTATTTAATATTTTATATGCAGCGTTACTTATGCAGTGTTACTAGGGCGTGTCCTCATTTTAAAAATGGTGATAAAAATGAGAACACCCCTTAACATTCGAAATCACAGGAACCATCATTTAAAGTAATACGTTATATATCGGTATATCATAAATAAAACACTTATGCTAACTTAGCACATTATTCTCATAGCGACTAGAGGATATCCATAAGTCAGAAACCGTAAGGAATAGCGCAGTCGCTGAGTGTATCGCCTGTCAACACTTCATCAGTACAAATATGCATGACATAACAACCATTGACCATGCTGTACTGCTGAATTTTACCATTGACTACTATTGATAGGCTCTAAATACTCGCTACTTTAATTTTGCCAAGGAGGGCCATCATGTTTAGTACACTTGCTATTGTCATTACTCTATTATTACTCATGTTTTTTGCTTATCGCGGTTATTCTGTGCTGATCTTAGCACCGATTATGGCGACACTAGCAGTCTTACTGTCAGGTGACTTCTTAAGCACCATCCCCGCTTACACCGATGTCTTTATGGGCGCGTTAAGTGGATTCTTACTCAAGTTCTTCCCTATATTCTTGCTGGGCGCACTGTTTGGCCGTTTGATGGCAGACTCTGGCGCGGCAACCGCCATTGCCAATACGGTCGTCGAAAAGCTCGGTGCCAGCAAAGCCATTCTTGCTGTGATTTTGGTCTGTGCCATTTTGACCTACGGCGGTGTATCGTTATTTGTCGTGGCATTTGCCATTTATCCAATCGCCAAAGACTTGTTTAAAGCAGCAGATATTCCGAAACGCTTAATTCCAGCTGCCATTGCGCTTGGGTCATTTACCTTTACCATGACTGCATTACCGGGCACGCCAGCCATTCAAAACGCCATACCTATTCCTTATTACAATACCAACGTATTTGCCGCGCCTATTTTGGGTATTATCGGCGGTACTATCATGTTTATTTGCGGTTGGTTGTGGTTGCAATCACGCGCCAAAAAAGCCAATGCAGCGGGCGAAGGCTATGGTCAGCATGATGATGAAGATGTGGGCGGCGTTGGCGCAACGGCAAAAGAAGCTGAGGTATTAAGTACTCACCAAACCTCATTTACGGTTGCTATGATTCCGCTGGTATTGGTCATTGGTTTGAACGCCTTATTGACTTACGCTGTCTTTCCATCGGTCGACTTTAGTGGCTTGCAAACCCAGTTTCCAGACCTAAATATCGCAGGCTCACTCGGATTATGGTCGATTATCATCTCATTAGTCTTGGCTTGTGTGGTGTTAATTTTGCTGCGTATTGGTCATTGGAACAATCTACAGAAAACCATTAACCGTGGTACTTATGATTCTATGTTGCCGATTTTTAATACGGCATCAGAAGTTGGTTACGGTGCGGTTATCGCCTCATTAGCAGGCTTTCTTATCATTCGTGACAGCATTCTAAACTTAACTCCTGATAACCCTCTGATTTCAGAAGCTGTGGCAATGACCACGCTTGCTGGCATTACCGGTTCATCGTCTGGCGGTTTGAGTATTGCGCTGTCGACATTGGGTGAAGATTATCTAAGAATGGCGGTCAATGCTGGTATCGACCCTGAACTAATGCACCGTGTGGCCGTTATGGCAGCGGGTGGTTTGGATACACTGCCACACAGCGGCGCGGTCATTACTTTACTCGCTATTTGTGGTTTAACCCACAAGCAGTCTTACTTAAACTTAGCCATGGTTACGATGGTCATTCCATTAGTGGCTGTGGTCGCTGTTATTACCTTAGGTACCATGTTTGGCTCATTCTAAATTGAGTTAGCCTATAAGTCGTTTATCAGGATCGACTATTAATACCTACACAAGTAACACCTCAATAAAAAACCCACTTGGCACAATGCTTGGTGGGTTTTTTGTGGCTGCTCTATAACCATTCTATAACTATCAAATACGGCGCAAGCCTATTGTTTATGGCTGACAGATGCCTGACAAACGATAAGTAATTACTAAGGAATATCACAAATTTATCTGAATTACGGTATCATAGGCACACTTTTTGAATTTTTATTATTTTTAGTATTAATAACATCGCATCGACGAGCGACTAACTGCTTAAGATGTTCGATAACTAACCCGTTTTTATAAAAATATAGGTGATTTTGTGCGTGAGATTCTAGTAACCAGTGCGCTGCCCTACGCCAATGGCTATATCCATTTGGGGCATCTTGTAGAATATATTCAGACTGACATTTGGGTGCGCGCGATGAAAGCGCAAGGTCATCAGGTTACCTATGTCTGCGCGGATGATGCACACGGTACGGCGATCATGCTCAAAGCTCAAGATAATGGCATCACACCAGAAGAGCAGATTGCGACAGTTAAAGCTTCACATGAGGCCGATTTTAGTAAATTTTTGATTGATTTTGATAATTATCATTCAACCCATTCAGAAGAAAACAAGCATTTCTCTGAGCTGATTTATCGTCGTCTTAATAGCGCTGGACATATCAGCACTAAAGATGTCGAGCAACTTTTTGATCCCGAAAAGCAATTGTTTTTGGCCGATCGCTTTGTCAAAGGCACTTGCCCTGAATGCGGATCAGCTGACCAATACGGTGACAACTGTGAAGTATGTGGCACAACATATAATGCCACCGAACTTAAAGACCCACAGTCTACGCTATCGGGCGCGACACCTGTGCTCAAAACCTCTAAGCATTATTTCTTTAATTTGCCAGAGTTTGAGCAGTTCTTAAAAGATTGGACACGCAGCGATAACCGTTTGCAAACCTCTGTCGCCAACAAGCTACAAGAATGGTTTGAAGCAGGTTTAGCCACTTGGGATATCTCACGTGATGCGCCCTATTTTGGTTTCCAAATTCCAGATACGCCAAGCGATGAGCCAGACAAATATTTTTATGTATGGCTAGATGCGCCAGTTGGCTACATGGCAAGCTTTAAAAACCTATGCGATAAGCGTGCTGGTACAGACCAAGCGCTTGATTTTGACCGTTACTGGATGCAAGAAAACGAGCACAAAACCGAAGTCTATCATTTCATCGGTAAAGACATCGTTTACTTCCACGCCTTGTTTTGGCCAGCAATGCTAGCTGGTAGCGAGTTACGTACGCCAACTGGTGTCTTTGCTCATGGCTTCTTGATGGTCAATGGCGAAAAAATGAGTAAGTCACGCGGCACCTTTATTAAAGCCGAAACTTATGCTGAACATCTACATCCTGAATACCTGCGTTATTACTTTGCCAGCAAATTGTCTGACAAAGTTGAAGACATTAACTTAGATTTAGAAGACTTTATGCAAAAGGTCAATTCTGACTTGGTTGGTAAAGTCGTCAATATCGCCAGTCGTAGCGCTGGTTTCTTGGTGAAGAAATACGATGGTATGCTGTCAGAAGTTTGCGTAGAATCGGCATTATTAGAAGACATCACCAAAACGGGTGATGAGATTGCTGCTGCCTACGAGAATCGTGAATTCTCACGTGCCATGCGCTTGATCATGCAGTGTGCAGACAAGGCTAATGAGTACATTGATGACAAAAAGCCATGGTCACTGGCCAAAGTTGAAGGCAAAGAGCAAGAAGTTCAAGATGTCTGCTCGGTAGCCATTAATATCTTCCGTCAGTTAATGGTTTATCTTGCTCCTGTCTTGCCTGAACTGACTGCCAATGCAAAAGAGTTTTTGAACATTGATAGCTTAGACTTCGCAAGCCGTAACCAATGGTTGCTGGGTCACAGAATCAATAAATTCAAACCACTCATGCAGCGTATCGAAGAAAAAGATGTTGCTGCGATGGTTGAAGATTCTAAAGCATCATTAGCTCAAGCAGACGCTCCTGCCGCGACTGAAAGTAGCAAGCCTGCCGCAAAGGATAAAACACCTGCAACAGATGCGGATGCTGAACAAACTGACTATATTGGTATTGACGATTTCTCTAAAGTTGAGATGAAAGTCGCACATGTTTTAGAGTGTAACCATGTAGAAGGTGCTGATAAGCTATTACAGTTCACGCTAGATGTTGGCGAAGACAAGCCGCGCAATGTGTTCAGTGGTATCCGTAAGTTTTATGAGCCTGAGCAATTGGTTAATAAAAAGGTCATTTGCGTGACCAACCTTGCCCCGCGTAAGATGAAATTTGGCGTATCAGAAGGCATGGTACTATCAACTGGCGATCCAAAGACAGGATTGACGGTCGTTACCTTGCCTGATGCTTGTATCGTCGGTGATGTGCTTGCTTAATTAACATGGCTGATGCACGAAATATTGGAGAATGATAGTGGTATTGCTTAGACTGTTAGCAGATGTTCTCCTTTATTTAACAGTAGGCTTGCTGGTTTACTGGTATTTTACCGAAGATATAACAGCACTATTTATAGCCATTGCTAGTGGTGTTATCAGCGCGTTGTTGTTTATCATCACCACAGATATCAAACAGTCACGGCGTAACCATCGTTCAGAGCCTTCGAGTATCTGGGATTGGTTGTACTTTATCGACATACTAGAGATTCCTTTTTATTTGATTGGCTGGCTATTTCGTAGTTTATGGCGGGTCTTTGATTGACAGTTAAGCAATAGATTAAACATAAAAAAAGACGTCCTAGATGGCGTCTTTTTTTATGTCACTTATATAGATAGTGGAATTCCAATAATTTCGATATAAGCAAACCAAGTGCAAGCGATACATTAGTAAGGCTTGCAAGGATGACGATGTAGCGGATTTACATGGATTTGACTACAGGGTCTGTTGAACATTCAAATATTAGAACTGCTGATCGCAAAACCATCACTATATGGCTGAATAATACGGGTGACGAATACACTTTAATTTTTTATTGCGATAAGTTACATTGCTGTCATAATATAGCCATCATGATCAAGGAATCGATCACCTCAATGTTAGCCTACTATCGCAGAATTGACATCACAGAACTGATATTACAGAACTGATACTGCTGTCATTCGGCTGACCTGCACTCTCTAACCTATGAGCCAGACTAATAATGACCATTGCTTCTACTCTACGCCTAAGCCTAAGCCTATGCAGCATTGCCATCAGTACGCTCGGCCTAATCGGCTGCTCAAATACTGACGATACGGCAACTACTGATAACACGACAACGACAGATAAACCAGCCAAAACGCTGGCCATCACGCAGATTGTTGAGCATCCATCGCTAGATGATATGCGCCGCGGCATCATTGACGAACTAGCAGATAATGGTTATATCGAAGGCCAGAATCTGACTATTAACTTTCAGAGCGCGCAAGGAAACACGGCTACTGCTGGACAAATTGCCAAACAGTTCGCAGGAGACAATCCAGATGCTATCGTGGCTATCTCTACCCCGTCAGCACAATCGGTTGTGGCATCCACCACAAGCGTGCCAATTGTATATACCGCGGTTTCAGATCCACTTGCAGCCAAGCTCATCAATGCAGATGGCACCCCGTTTCAAGATAACTTGACCGGACTGTCAAGCCAGTTGCCATTAGAGCCACAGATTGACTTATTACAACAAATCAAGCCCAATGCCAAAACCATCGGTTATGTGTATAGCCCTGGTGAAGCCAACTCGGTAGCACTGCGTGATAGGCTCAAAGAGATGTTGCCAACGCGTGGATTGTCTATACTCGACATACCTGCCAACCGTCCAACTGATATTGGTATGGCGACGCGTAGCTTACAAGGACGCGCGGATATCATCTATACCTCAATGGACAATAACGTAGCGTCTGCGTTTGAAGCCATGACACAAGCCGCAAATGAGCTAAAAATGCCCATTGTGGCCTCTGATGAGTTTAGCGTTCAGCGCGGGGCGACGGCTGCTTTAGGCGTTAATGACTATGACTTTGGTCGCAAGACCGGCAAAATGGTCTATAGAATATTAAATGGCGAGGCTGTCAGCACCATCAAGCCTGAGATCATGAATGACTTAACTTTATATGTCAGTCCGAAGCATGCCAAAGCACAAGGCGTTAGCCTATCAGCAGAAATGATGAAAAATGCAGTCAATGTTGATACTAAAGCAAAAACCGATAACAAGTAGCCAGCAATAAGAGCATCAACCAGCAGTAAACGCTTAATAAGTACGTTAATTATTTATGTATGGACACATTATTATTTTTAGGAGTAACACCCATGTTGTATCAGAATCGTTTTGCTAAAGCCTTACTATGGGGCGGTGTTTGTACCGCTATTTTGACCGGTTGTAGCCAGTCAGCAGAAGACACCACAGCTAATGATGGCACCGCCACTGGCGATGCGGCAACCGCTATGAAAACGGTAGCCATTACGGCCATTGTTGAGCATCCAGCCCTTGATGACGTGCGTAAAGGCGTTATTGAAGAACTCGCGGAAGCAGGTTTTACAGAAGGTGAAAACTTAACTGTTAATTTCCAAAGCGCACAGGGTAACACGGCAACCGCTGGGCAGATTGCCAAGCAATTTGTTGCAGACAACTCAGACGTTATCGTTGCCATTGGTACACCATCAGCGCAGTCGGTTGCGGCAGCTACCAGCACTATTCCTTTGGTATTCTCTGCGGTGACTGACCCAGTAGAAGCCAAACTGGTATCAAAGCTTGATGGTTCTGGCACCAATGTGACTGGCGGTTCTGATGCGCTCCCTTATGAGCCACAAATTGAATTGATGCGCCAAATTATTCCAAGCTTAAAAAATGTGGGTTACGTTTATAGCCCAGGTGAAGTGAACTCTACTATTATCCTAAAAAATCTAAAAGAAAAACTGACACCAATGGGCATCACCGTACACGAAGCGCCTGCTCAGCGCAGTACGGATATTGCCATGGCAGCACGTAGCTTGGCTGGCAAGGTTGATATGATTTATACGTCAACCGATAATAACGTGGTCTCTGCTTACGAGTCGCTGTTCCAAGTCGCCAAAGAAAGCAAAATCCCACTGGTTGCCTCAGACACTAGCTCTGTTGCACGTGGTGCCATTGCTGCATTAGGCGTTGACTATTATGCACTTGGCCGCGAAACTGGTAAAATTGTGGTGCGTATTTTGAATGGCGAAAAAGCAGGTGATATCCCTGTTTATACCCCTCAAGCACTTGATTTATATGTCAGTCCAAAAAATGCTAAAGCGGAAGGCATTACATTGCCACAAGCCGTTATTGATAAAGCAAAAGAAGTGGTAGAATAGCGTCCTCTGAATATAAGCATCGAGTCAAACGATGATATTAATGGTTTAATTCTAGATTGTTGCTTATATTTACTGCTATTATTTCAGTATAAAAATGACCCAGCTACTGGTATATGAGCTGGGTTATTTTTAATGTGATATAAGCATTAAAACCGAATGTCGAACCAAGGTATTTTATGCTCATTCCTCATAGGAAGATGTTTTGGTTTACCCTAACCGCAGATTGCTTAATCTGTTAAATTCACCGCTTAGCCGTTTAGATTACTCTAGATTATAGAAAGCATTATTCATTGCTGCTTGCCTGTTTATCTATGATAATAATCGCTAAACGCTTGATTATGACTTACTGATACCTTATGTCTTTAATTGCTTTTTTTGGTGCACTTGAAAGTGGTCTGATTTACGGCCTCGTCGCACTTGGCGTACTTATCTCATTTCGTACTCTCGACTTTCCCGACTTAACGGCAGACGGTAGTTTTCCATTAGGGGGCGCAGTCGCTGGTATCTCTATCGTTGCTGGTGTCAATCCTTGGCTGGCATGTGCCTTTGGTATGCTTGCAGGCTCGATCGCTGGTATTGTCACTGCATGGTTGCATGTAAAGCTTGGTATATTGCAGTTATTGGCCAGTATTTTGGTCATGGTGGCACTATATTCAGTCAACCTACGTATTATGGGCGCACCAAACTTGCCGCTACTGGGTGAAACTACCGTATTCAGTACGCTAGTCACCGATGGTAATGGCTACTGGATGCGCTGCTTAATTATTGGCGTGGTCGTTATCGCCGCAAAGTTGTTGCTGGATTGGTTTTATAATACCGAAACTGGACTGTCCATGCGTGCAACTGGCTCTAACTTGCGCATGGCACAAGCACAAGGTATCAATACTTCATGGATGACCATCATCGGTATGGCCGTCTCCAATGGTTTGATTGCTCTTGCAGGAGCGCTGTTTGTCCAGACTCAGGGCGGCGCGGATATCTCTATTGGTATTGGTACGATTGTTATTGGTTTAGCAGCCGTCATCATCGGTGAAACGATCATTCCTGCCAAACGCATTTGGTTGATTACTATTGCCGTGATTATTGGTGCCATCCTTTATAAACTATTTATTCAAGTGGCACTATCAAGCGACACATTGCGTAGTATTGGCTTTGGCCCGCAAGATTTGAACTTGATTACTGCCCTGCTGGTGGTGTTCGCATTGGTGTTACCAAAAGCCAAAACCAAGTTTTTGAGCCGTAAAGTACGGGCATAATATCAAACGACTAAAGCGGTGATAGGCGATAACCATCCGCCAAGCTTGAAGCAAATATAAGGAATAACGATTATGATGCAAGCCACAGATTTGCGGTTGACCTTCAATCCTGGCACACCCATCGAAAACCCTGCCCTGCGTGGTATTAATTTAAACATCGCTGACGGTGAATTTGTCACCGTTATCGGTACCAATGGCGCGGGGAAATCGACTTTTTTAAATGCAGTAAGTGGTACGACACGTGTGGATAGCGGTTCAATTCTGCTCAATGGCATTGATGTCACCAAAAAAACAGCTCATCAACGTGCTCATTGGGTAGCTCGTGTCTTTCAAGACCCGATGGCTGGTACGTGTGAAGCATTAACCATTGAAGAAAACATGGCGTTGGCCTATAAGCGCGGTGGTAAACGCGGTTTGAGTTTTGCATTAAACCCAAATAACCGTGAGCTGTTTCGAGAAAAGCTGTCTGTACTCAAGCTTGGATTAGAAAATCGTCTAACGGATCGCATGGGGCTGCTATCTGGTGGTCAACGTCAAGCGGTCAGCTTACTCATGGCCTCACTACAGCCATCCAAGATACTTTTGCTTGATGAGCATACTGCCGCCCTTGACCCTAAGACAGCCGCCTTTGTGTTAGAGCTGACCGATAAAATCGTCACTGATAATAAACTGACCACCATGATGGTCACGCACTCAATGCAGCAAGCCTTGGCACATGGAACCAGGACTGTCATGCTACATCAAGGACAAGTGGTGCTAGATGTGGCAGGAGATAAGCGTCAAGGTATGACGGTGCATGATTTGCTCGATATGTTTGAGCAAACGCGCGGTGAGAAAGTGGAAGATGATAGCTTGATTTTAAGTTAAAAAATTCAGTTAAATAAATCTAAGCTGAAAAATAGAAAACGCCTGTTCCATAGCAGGCGTTTTTTGTTATCTATAGTTAATGCTTGTACAAACTTTTCATTAGTCACTATATAGTTGTTATATATCAGTACCCACTTATCATTATTTATCTATGAGGTCTGTCATGCGCAAAATTCCTGTTTATACTCACCCTGCTGCTGGTTGGCCTGCTCTGATTTCCTCCACTCGTAAACTGATGGACTATCAAACTTTTTTGCGTGGCAGTGTCAGCGTCTTCAAAAGCAACCAACCTCAAGGTGGCTTTGATTGTCCAGGCTGTGCATGGCCTGATCATAAATCGCATAAAATGCTTGATGTCTGTGAAAATGGTATCAAAGTGCTGGCAAGTGAAACAATGACCACAAAGGCAGACGCTAAATTCTTTTTAGACCATACTGTCACTGAGCTACAGAAATGGTCGGGCTACGAGCTGGAACATATTGGTCGCCTATCAGAACCAGTATATTATGATGCAACGCAAGACCGCTATATAGCGATTTCTTGGCAGGCCGCTTATGAGCATATCGCTGAGCAGTTGGGACAGCTTAATTCGCCTGACGAAGCATTGTTCTATACTTCAGGTCGTGTCACTAATGAGCCTGCCTTTATGTTTCAGTTATTCGTCCGCTGCTTTGGAACCAATAACCTACCAGACTGCTCTAACATGTGCCACGAACCAACTTCGGTCATGCTTGGCAAGCAATTAGGCATCGGTAAAGCAACGGTCAAGCTAGAAGATTTTGAGCAAGCCAAATTGATACTGATGTTCGGCCAAAATCCAGCGACCAATCATCCTCGTATGCTTGAGATGCTTGCCCACTCTCACGAGCAAGGATGCCGAATCATCTCGATAAATCCTATGCGTGAACAAGGCTTAAGTAAATTTAGAAACCCGCAAAAACCGACACATATGGCAGCAGGACAGAGCGATGACATGGTCGATGAGGTCGTTCAAATTCAAATCGGTGGCGATGCGGCTCTACTGACGGGTCTGGCTAAATGGCTGATTGAGAATCATAAAATTAATACTGATTTTATTACCACCCATACCTCAGGTTTTGAGCCATTGAAACAATGGTTGACCGAACAATCATGGGCAGATATTCAGCTTGGTTGCGGCATTTCTCAAGCAGAGATTATTAATCTTGCTAAGCTCGTAGCAGACAGTCCAGCGACTATTTGCACTTGGGGCATGGGCATTACCCAGCATGTACAGGGCGATGACAATGTCGCTATGATTACCAATTTGCTATTGCTGATGGGTATGATAGGTATCGACGGTGCAGGTGCATCACCTGTGCGGGGGCATTCCAACGTACAAGGCGATCGCACCATGGGTATCCATGAGCGTCCTAAGCAAAGCTTACTTGATAGCCTAGAACGTGTGTTCGGGCACCCAATGCCACAAGACAACGGTCTTGATGTCGTTGCAGGGGCAAAAGCGATGATACAAGGTGATATTAAGGCATTCTTTAGTATGGGCGGCAACTACTCGGTTGCAGCGCCTGACTCAAATAACATCCAACAAGCATTAACCAAAAACAAGCTTAACGTCTTTGTTGGCACCAAACTAAACGAAACCATGCTGTATCCGGGTGAAAATAATCTCATTCTACCTTGTGTCGGTCGTACCGAACACTTAGTCACTGCTAAAGGTGAGCAGTTCGCTACGATTGAAGACTCGATGTGTCAAATAGTACCGACTCAAGGTAGCCTCAAGCCCATTAGTAATACGCTAAAATCTGAAGCTCAGATAGTTGCCGATATTGCGACACAGATGTTCGGCTCTGACTCGTCCATTCCTTGGCAAGCGATGGGAGAAGACTTCGACTTGATTCGTGATTATATCGCCCAAGCTATCGATGGATTTGAGAACTTTAACGTGCGTATCCGTGAGTCTGAGCGTGGCTTTCATTTATATCATGCGGCTCGTCATCGCGTATGGAACACCGATAGCGGCAAAGCGCAGTTTGAAGTACCAAAGTATCCGATTACTTATGTCGCAAGCCAAATGGCAGAAAAGACATCGGCGTTTAAAACTGATACCCAAAACGCCCAAAATACTAATGACAGTCAAAACATAGAACAAAAAGTCTGGCAGTTAACCAGTGTACGGAGCCATGATCAATTCAATACTATGATATTTGGCTATCAAGACCGTTATCGTCAGACCAGTCGCCGTGATGTTTTGTTTATGCATCCTGATGAAATGACACGATTGGGATGGCAAAAAGGCGACAATGTTATGGTGTCGCGCCAAGACAGCGATGGTGAGCAACGCACATTGGGGCCTTTGGTACTTACCGACATGGATATCGCTGCCAACGCCGTGGCTACCTACTATCCTGAATGTAATGACTTGTTTGATTTGGACACGCATGCGCCAGACTCTCACATTCCCGCCTACAAGTCTGTTACCGTCGTCTTAGAGCGCGTCAATGCAGGCGAGCTGGCGGTTTCTGCCTAATAAACGTGTGCAAGATGGAAGGTGAGTAATGTTAATAATGATAAAAGGCTGTCAGCATTCATAATGGCTAAATTAAACACTCAAGCTGCAGCCATCGACATGCCTGAAGCGACGGCAGAATCTACTGTGACACCACTATCGCGCGCGCATTTGGTGCAAAAACATTATTATGCGCCTACGGAATCAAGTGGTAGCCAGCAAACGTATATTGAAGATCAATCGGCAAATTTGGTCGTAGAAGCAGCGATTTCTATTATCATTAACGGCATTCATTATGCCGTATTGATGGCAAGTCCTTATCAGTTAGAATATTTAGCGATAGGCTTTTTGTTCAGCGAAGGTCTGATTCAACACAGCCATGACTTATTAGATTGGGAAGTCACCCAGCTGACAGACGTTGCAAGCTATCAAAGATTTACTCAACACTCAGATGAAGACGATACGGCTGGTTCCTTTGGGCAAACCTTAGCACAGTTGCAGGACTACGATATTTATGTGGTGGAACTGACTTTAAATCAGCGCAGTCATCAGCGCATCCAAGCCCAACGGCGGCAGCTGGCAGGGCGTACAGGGTGCGGCATGTGCGGTATCACGGGCTTAACACAAGCGCTGCCCGACTTAAGTATCTATCGCCAAGACAAGAAAAGAATAAAAGTAGATACCCCAAGCCTTGGTGACCTATTAGAAATACGGCAAAAAGTCGATGCCATGCAACATACTCACCAACTGACAGGCGCTGTCCATGCAGCGGCAACTATGCAAGGACAACACTTGCACCTCTTTGAAGATGTCGGCCGTCATAATGCCCTCGACAAGCTCATTGGTTGGCAGCTGCAACACAAGGCAGATATCAATTGCGTGGTCATGACCTCGCGCCTATCGATTGAGCTGGTACAAAAGTCTATTCGAAGTCACATACCTTGGCTGATCGGCATGTCTGCACCTACCAGTACTGCTGTGCGGGTTGCTGAGCGCTATGGCTTAGGATTGGCTGGATTTTTACGTGATAGCAGAGTCACTTACTATTCAAATCATTCCAATGGATAAAGTTTGAGGTTAACGACGTAATAGGTTACCCTACCCTCACGAACATGTTACATACACTTAACAGACCTGTAGTTTTATTTATTAATGCTAAGTTCATTGTGCTGATTATTCACACAGTATTGGATTTGGTATTTAAATTACAGGTGATGCATCAATGCGATAGTTGAGTAAAAATCTCTTAACTATTGCTTATTACAGCTGATAAGGCTGTCTAAATCGAGCTCAGGTCATGTAATCATGGCTTAGTGCTTATTCGTAATTCCGCTATAGACGCTCATCATATGAGCTTTTTTTAGCACTCAGCTACCTTTGTGTATGCCTATTCATAGCGTCATGGTTTATCCATTAACTGACGCCTATCGAGAGTAGCCCCTATCATTTTGATTTAACACGATGTGTGACATCAAAACTAGGGCACGACGCTTAGCACTTGCTTAACATTACAGTTGCTATTTTGCTATTTTGCTATTTATATTAGCCACATACATTTGGTATGAGGGCTTTTTAGACTATGTCGTATGCTAAATAGTTTGGAATAGATAATTTTACTAAACCTTATTTACTTAAAACAATTGCGAGGTATGAGTTTGAAAACTGAGTCATTGTTTCAATTTTCGGCGCTCACCATTATTTTATTATTGGTGGCGTTTTATGGTGGTACATATCTGCTGTCTTTATTAATTAAAAAAGACAAAGAGACAACGTCCGGCTTTATGGTCGCAGGTCACAATGTGGGCTTTGGGATGGGCGCGGCAAGTATGACCGCGACCTGGATTTGGGCGGCCTCATTTTACGCTGCCGCCACCTCTGGCTATAAATATGGCGTATCAGGGCCGATACATTACGGCTTTTGGGGTGCATTGATGATTTTGTTCATCTACCCTTTTGGCATGCGCTTTCGAGAGCTTGCTCCCAACGGTCACACTTTAGGTGAGCTTATCCACGCCCGCCACGGCTCATCAAGCCAATTAATTTTAGCCATATCCAACCTTATGGGCAGCTTAATTAGCTTGATGGTCAACTTTACCGCTGCTGGTGCATTGGTGTCAGTATTGTCACCATTATCGTTCCAGACAGGGGTGATTATCGCGGGTGTTGGGGTATTGAGCTATACCTTAACCTCAGGGTTTCGTGCCTCAGTCTTTACTGATTTTGCCCAATTGGTCGCTTTGATGGCGATTGGTGTCATCATCATTCCAGCGGTGCTATTCTCCATGGGAGGTCCTGCAGTGATGGTCAGCGGACTATCGAACTTGACCTTAGAGCAGCAGGATTTCTTTTCTTCTGAGGCATTCTTTCAGCAAGGGGCACCGTATTTTGTCGCGGTATTGGCCTATGCTATCGGTAACCAGACCATTACTCAGCGCTTATTTGCGATTGATAAAACCAAGATTAAGGCGACATTTATTACCGCCACAGTTGGCTATGCGGGTATCGTCATTGGGCTTGGTATGATTGGCTTGATGGCCTTGACCATTGGTATCGAACCACTCGATGGCAATATGAACAACCTGATCCCGCAAATGGTCAGCACTTATCTGCATCCCGTCTTCATCGCATTATTCTTTATTCTGGTCATTGGCTCGTTATCTTCCACAGCTGACTCGGATTTATCGGCGCTATCAACCATTATGATGGCCGATGTCTACGGTAAAAATATCGCCAAAAAAGGTCATGTTAAACCTAAAACCATGATGCTCGTCGGTCGTGGCACGATGATTGTCGCGACGGCAGCGGGACTTATCTTTGCTAGCTTCAAGCTTGATATTCTAGTAATGCTGGTATTCGTTGGTGCCTTGTGGGGTGCGATTGTTTTCCCTGTTATCGCCAGTGTATTCTGGAATCGTGTCACTAATGCCGCCTTTACTTCAGCAGTGATTGTCGGGCTCCTATTATTCTGTGTGGCGCGTTTTGAGTTGATACCCATCGTTGGCATCACCGCCCTATTTTTTGAAATCTTAGCCAGCGTTGGTGGTGCAGTTGTCATCGGTCTGATGGTATTTGGTTTCTTAGGTCGTAAGATCGGCATGAGCGCTGCTGCTATTACGCTGGTGCTGATGTTAATCTTTGCCACTGGGTTCCTACGCCAGTACATGATTTTACTCGCTTCACTGACGGCTTACGGTGCCAGTACTATCGTTTGTGTGATCGTCAGTCTCATGGGCGATGAGCATTTCGACTTTGAGTTGATTAAGCAGCGCGTAGACAATTACGATAAAAAAACTGAAATACCCTCATCACCTAAATCTTAAATCAAAATCGTTTTATCCGAATAGTGATTAGTTAGCAGTATATGGCTAATCGCTACTTACTTAAGAAATATTATAAGGAGATATCATGGACAACGTTTTTATCTACGGCTTATATATTTTAATTTGGCCCGCCATTACTCTTGGGGTACTGGTACTGATTTGCACCGCCACCTATCGCGATATCAAAAAGGCCAAACGTGACAATAGGGATATTGTTTAGCGCATTATATTTTAAACAATCATTATTACACGCTAGTTTACTGACGGCTTGAAAAAGCCTATTAACAGTATAAACGCTCCTAAATTGGGGCTAAATATAGACAAGATAATAAATAACCTGCTTTTAACTAAAAAATGACTTGTAATTTACTATATTTTTGCTAATATAGGCGACCTTGATTGGCTGGATGGCAGAGTGGTCATGCAGCGGACTGCAACTCCGTTAACGCCGGTTCGATTCCGACTCCAGCCTCCAATTATTTATTAACTTTACGTTAATTTTGGCTTGCATTATTATCACAACCGATTATAATAGCGACCACTTATCTAGTAACTAGATGGTCTATCAGCTAGTTTACGTTAAAGATAAAACAAGTTTTGCCCGGGTGGTGAAATTGGTAGACACAAGGGATTTAAAATCCCTCGCTAGCAATAGCGTGCCGGTTCAAGTCCGGCTCCGGGTACCATTATATTAAAAGGCTTCCAAGCAATTGGAAGCCTTTTTCTTATTATATTACTTCTCTCATTAAACTAAATATCTTCTTTAAAATCCCACTCCCTAGATGGTCTGCAGTAAGAATTTCATCTATATTTTTTTAGAACCACTCTTCTTTACATCTCATATGCTACCAGCAGTAAGTTTTATTGCCTTCTGTTTGCATGGCAGAATCAGTAAAAATTCATACAAACAATGCTGTATTGGTTTTGAAATTGTTAAATTATAATTTGAGTCCATTACTTAAAATCAGTATTAATCTCATGAGTATTCTAAACAAACCCTCTACTTATCTTATTTATTCTTCAAATTAGGGGCTATCGTAGATAACTACTGGCTAACTATTATAAGCCACCACCGCCCATACAAATAAACCCATGTTAATAAGTATTATACATACCCATCTGACATTAACTTCCCAATTTCTACCGTCAAAGGCTAATTTGGCTTCATCAGTTATGGGCTGAATAGGATAAGGGTTGTCTTGACCGTCCCATGTAAGTAGCTTTTGAACGTCAGGATGTAAGATGGCTCGCTTAGTACATTGGTAATGATTAGCCTGAAATAGATTACCTAAAGCTATTATTGAGCCTATTATAAAGACCATGATCTGACCACCGCCAGAATGATCACTCGGCAGTATACCGTTTTTGCGATAAATAATATCAGCGCAAGCAAAAAGTGATTGACTGGTATCCGCAGGGTATGCTTGGCAGAGTTCGTTGTCTATTGGCAGCTCATCAGCAGGGCTTTCCATATAGGTGCGAATAAACGCCCATTGCACTCGTGGGTTGACTCTATAATCCTCAAGCTTTAAATGATGGGTAATGTCTCCTGTCTCAGGATCAGCGACGTAGAGATTGAGTGGTGTGTAAGCTTGATTATATTTGTCCAGATGCAAGTCTGGATGTACGTTTTTATAGTCGACTACTTTAAGCTCATAAGGCTGTCTAAACTTCATCAGTGGGCGGTAATAATAAGCTATTTTCTGTTCTTTTTTTAAAAAATAATACTGGGTGCGAATGAAGTGTTTTCTAATAAGTTGATAGAGAAATAAAATTAGTGGCGTACCAAATACAACAATCCATAAGAAGCTGAATACTATATCAAAAATACTAAATTCACCATCTATAAAGACAACCTCTCCAATATCTTGAAGAAAATAATTACCTAACCAGAATGAAGAAAAATAAACCCACCCAATAGCAAAATAAAACATCCAAAAATATGCTGGCAAGAAGGTCAGATAATCAGGATTAACATCATGAATTTCTTTGTTAAGATGTTCAACGTCTTCTATTTTTTCAAACAGCTTATGATCTATATTTTTTCTGTAAGGACGCTCAAGTGGATCGTTAAGCTCACTGATATTCTTTGCAAAGTCATCGCGTAATTGCATTTACAGCCTTCTTATTTTTATCTAAGATATTTCCCACATCAATAAAAAAGGTAACCAATGATTTATTAAAATAACCACTCTAAGCTAACCACATACCAAAGCTTACCGACCATACTCGGATAATCGCCATGTGGTCTCATTGAACCCATCATGTCTATAATAAACGCGCCTACAAACAGCATGACAATAGTAGCAATAATAATACCTAGGCTGTAAACCACTGTCTTCCAAATAGGATGATTGCGCTGTTCAAGATTGCCTGCTGGTATATGTTTATTCAAATCATAAGGATCATTGGGGTCAATCTGACATTCCGCTTCAATAGCTTTGCTAAAACGATGACGGTAACTGGTCAGCATTGAGATCACACGGCCCACATAACGCAGAGCTAATAAAGGTAGAATAACTATTGTCACTGGGTAAAATCTAAACGTTCGTTTTGGATACTCCATATTTTCGTGAGAGTAGTGTACTACGTTCAATATCAAACGCTTAAATGACATCAGCGGGGTTTCACGTTTTTTATGTATAGGGTAGATGTAGCGTACGGCTTCTTTGACTGCTTTTAGTTGCTGATCATCGCCTTCCATATAACGACGGATAAACTCAAAATAACTGGTTAAACTTTTATCAAAGACATTGTTTTGAAAGGCGAGTGCAAACATGCCTGTCACGGTTTCACCATCCTTATCAAAGGTGACCGCTCTGATGTCTCTATCTTCATTAATATAAGCAATAAAAAAGGTTAAGTCGTCCCAGTTATACACTTCTACTTTACGGTTATATTGACGGACATAGACCTTACGGGTTTTGCGATTGAAGCGGATGGGATAATGCCATGTGGTAAACAGCTCGGTTGAAAGCACATTGATTAATGGAGCGAAGAATAGAATCATAGAAAAAGCGAGAATAAGACCAATACTAAGAAATACGATGTCAAAATCTATTGTGGATTTTACAATCAGATAGAGGATACCATTACTCACAGATAGCCCCACAAACCCTAAACATAATCCCCATCCTACCGCATCACCACGTCGTCTTTCATTGCGCCCTGTAGTCTCAAGATAAGTCGAGTTAAACTGTACCACCGTTTGTTGAGGGTGCAATGGCACATCATAGTTTTTATATTTATCCAAAGGCACTGTCTCATGGATGCCTTTAACGTCTGCAAGCTTCTGCCCTACCGCTTGATAACCTGGGGTCAAAAATGGCGGTTTCTTTGTCAGTCGAAACCGCCCTTCCATGTCTACAACGAATCCACTCATTTTTAGTTGTCCTTAATGTCAATTTCTATGCCTTCAGAAGCTTTTTCCAGCTGTGCCTTCTCAAAATCTAATGACCACTCATTAGAATCTATACCCCAAGTACCATACTTGACCCATTTTTCTAGTGGTGTTTTTTGGAACCACATGATAGCCAAACCAGCGACAATAGATACACCCAAAATGACCCATCCAGCTATAGGTACCCATGAGCCACTAACGCCAAATACGAGCAAAGTAGTTGATATAACGCCCGAACCAGCAGACGTTAAATATAGTGTTCCCATTACGACATCATCATTAGCATAATTCTCCTGAGCTGCTTGATAATCATAATAAGCAAAAACGGCAGCCCCACCTATATTGAGCCCCCTAGCACCTGCTTTTAGACTTGAGTACGCAACTTCAGTACCTTCTAACATTCTAGCCAATTTAAGCTGTCTATGAGGGCTATCAGTTGGTACTGCCCCATAAAGCTCTCTTCTTAAGCCAACAACATCAGCTCTATGCTGTACCACACCGCCTGCAAGTATCGCTATACTACCACCGAACTTATGTAAAGGCTCTTTTGCATCGGTATCAGCAGACTCTACAACGCCTTTGAACAAACTCAAACAAGACAATACTTGTAGTACACCGCCAAAATTACCAACACCTGACTGAGCTGCTTGGTTTTTATAGAAGCTTTTAAACTCCTCAAACTGTAGTCTTCGGTCAGTCATCATAGATTTTGCGACACCTGCTGAACTCTTAGCACCGTTAGCACTAGTCAAAGCATCTATACTCACAAATGCGGTCACTTTAGTAGATATATTTTTATCAATATCAATGCCTTCATTTTTCATTTGATCGACAAACTGTGAAGCGGCATCTCTAAGTTTATTGTTACTTAATTGACTACCTCCATTTTTGCTCAACTCTGTTTTCAATAGTCCATAAACACCTTTAGTAATATCTCTAATGTTGCCCTCAACAGTAACCACAGACAAAGGCCTTCTAGTAAATATACTCATCAATAAATCACTGCGTCCAAGCCGTATGTTAGGGTATGAAGTACTAGTTACTTTTCTCTCAACACCCTTTTTACGAATATAGAGATATGGATCAAAAATGAGATTTTCTAAGGTAATAGTAGTACCAGACTTTTTTATCTTTTCTAGATATTGATTTTTTATCTTTGATAGTATTTCACCTGCAGCAGCAGACCACGACAAGGTGACAATACCGTCAATAGTAATTCCACTAGTAGAGATAGATTCTATCTCACTAATCATAGTTTCATTATTAAAACAGCAGGCTCGTCCTAAATAATTATAAGGTTTTAAGAGCGAATATAGTGACAACATATACATATAACTTTCAGCTACTTCCGAGTACTTAGCTGTTGAACCAACGAAATTTTGTACAGTAAGCGTATAGCTGGCACAACTATCAACATCAGTATTATCAAAATTATAGGTCATTTCATTGTTTAGATATTCTGAAAACCACATGTTTTTATATCTTTCAACTAGAATAGCTAATTGCTTTTTTCTATCTCTATCATTACTAGCTTGGGTTGAGCTATATAAAGACAGCCAGTTCAACATTTCCTCATATCTTATTGAATCTTTAAATCCATTCTCCCAGTTTTTTTTATAATAACCTCTTATCAAATCCTCTCTAGAGCTGAATAAAGCTACATTAGCTCCTGTAGGGGTTCTTAAAGCTTCCGATTTCTGCTTGGCAACATATTGTGGTGCATTGGCTTTTATTTGTTTTTCTATATCAAGTATGGTGTTGGCAACTAATTGTTTCTGATTTAATTTATCAAATGAATCAGTAAACATACTTTTTAATAATTTTGAATCATAGTAATCCTCTATATTTAGCATCATTTCATTTAAATCAATCAGCTTACCAACTTCGTCATTGAAATAAACATTCAAAACACGATTGTCACTACTTTCTATCTTCGATAATTCAGTTGTGAGACTCTTTTCTTCATGTGATTTATCTGGAGCATAAGGCTGTTTAGTGAACGGATTGATATAATTTAAATATTCAGTGGCATAATACTGAGTGATTGGATCTTTTCCTTCCCCATCTGGGTCATACTCCCATAAGTTATAACCTCCACCATTTTGTGATTCACTAAGTTCTAAAGATGATTTACTACTTGACTGAGTGACAGATACAGGTACTTCAATCATATTGTTAGTTTTAGCGCCATCAGTATTATTTTGATGTCTTTCAATGACTGCTTTCGTCCATTTAACGGGGCTATAAGCGATCCATAATGTGTCAATATCTTTGTTTGGATTGGGAATACGGATAAAGCTGTTTAATGCTTGACAGTTACTCCCTGCCAAGCATGTTGAGTCTGCATATGGCAAGTCAGGCTCATTTGAATAAGGAAGCTTACCTGATATACCAGTCACCGTAAAACTTTTTAAATAACGACCTTGAGTAATAATATATCCATACCACTCTCCGTTGTTATCAAGAATGTAGACATAACCTTCACGAAGCAATCTCGATACAATTTTTAATTCTTTTTCTTTAAAGCGGTATCCCCAGCGTACAGGCAATATCGCAATTCCATCAGCCAAACACTGCTCACATCTCTCTGCCATGACCTTACTCCTTATCTTTTAATTATCTATTTCTGCTAGACCTGACTGCTCATAGCACTCATACAGCCATCGGTTCATCATCATCATACGATCTACAGGGTTGGTAAGATGCGTGGCGGCGGTCAGTTGAGTATTTGCTTTGTCTAACCAACTAATTAATGTCTCATATTGATTCAATATCAAATCACAACCACCAATACCCTTTTTCACAAAGAAGCGATTGAGCATACTAATGTCATCTAACTGGTTCTGAGTGAGTGGACAATAGCTTGACTGATGTTGGATATAATTCGTATGGTCAGGGATATAGTGATGAATATTATCTACACTGTGCCAGTCACTACCTAATGCCAACCACAGCCGCTTGGGATAGCCATAGCGATTGGCGATATAGTGGTGCTGTTGTAACGGTAAGAGGTGAATCAGCACTTGCGCATCTAAGTAGCGTAGATGTTTTTTCTTGCCACCTTTTTGGATGATTTGGTTAAGGCCTAATGTTTTAGCTAGTTGTGCTGTGCCTAGTAACCATTCATCTTCGTCAGTTGTGTCTGACTGCTGCCATTCAGGTAACTGTGGTAGATACTCTGCGGCACTAATTCGAGTTTTATTCGCTTTTATATTGGGCGGAGTGTAGTCCAGTAAAGTGAGTATGCCATGATGACAAGATAGCAGCTCACACTGCTGCAAATGTAGTTCTAGGATATTACTGATATCTGAGCTTAGCGTGATCATGACTGGACTATCGATCATATGATAGCTAAGCAATTCTTGTTGTAATGAATATATAGCGTCGGGGAAAGCAGAATTAATCTCTTCAATCAGCTCTGTCTGGTTATGATGAACAATCATGACATCAAAGGTACTAAGTACTCGAAAATCAAGGCTTTGAGTCTGTAAGCTTACGCTCAGTGGTTTTTCCATTTGGTTCATCATGAGACTGTCATACTTTTATATTTGTATATGAAGTTTAAGTGAAAGCTATCTTTACCTATAAATCAGTAGTAGCGGCATGATTATCCTCAGCTTGATCTGCTAACTTCTCACAAGCTTCAAACTGCATCTGCTTCATCACTAGATTTCTAGCCTCCGCGCCCCCACTACCCCAATCCACCTTACTCGCCTTATAACCCACACGAGCAGGTGTAATAAAAGTCACATTACCACCCGATATCTCGATACCGCTACCTGCTGCTTTTAGCGTTAGCGTATCAGGCGCGATAATCTCAATACTGTCTCGGCTATGGATGCGTAGTACTTGCTCACTGTCAAGTCGCATCTCGTTCTGATGCGCTTGTATCGTCACATCGCCATGAGCGGCAGTATGGGTTTGCGCTTTGTTTGAGTAGTAATGCACATCCCTTGCCACCAACTGGTTCATCTGCGTTTGGCTGTGATGATGGGTGCTGTCAGTTGCGTGGCTATGCGTGCTTTGGGTACTGGTATGCTGACTGTGTTGTCCGCTGAGTATAGCGAGATGACGCTGAGAGTCGATAAGCAGATTAGGTTGTTGCCATTGTCCGGACTCGCTTAAGGTTGCGTCGTTAGTGTCTTTGCTAAATTGGGCAAATTGGGTTTGCGCATCTTTACTGTTGCTTTGCTTGTTATTACTACTATCCTCTAGTCCCACTGGTTGATGGGTGTCAGCCAACTGCGCGTAGGCTTGCTGATGTTGGTCAGCGGTTTGTAACTTACCGTGACCGTCATGACTCATATGAGGATTTGATGAGGGGTCTGATGCTTGGCTACTGATATGAATACCCGTACTACCTTGCACATTGGCGGCCGCTTGGGTCTCTAAACTGATGCCTTGTCCTCGTGCTTGCCCACGAGTGTGGTCGCTATGCTGATACAGATGACCAATGGTTAGGCTGGACTGGAAGCTGGTGCTATAGACGTTAATCTGTGGACTGTTTGGATGGGCGTCAAACATGAGCTGGTTGTAGCCGTTAATAAGGCTGTTTTTGGTGGCATCCCCTGTGCGGCTGCTGTCGATACTTTGAGTTTTGATGCCATCAATAGGATGAGCATGGCTTTGATTGATGAACCAAGCTGGACTGGTGGCATCAAGGCTACCTGAGTCACTGACGATGCTATTATGCTGAGCATCAGAATTGCCTTGCCCGTTATGGGTACTGCCAATGATGATGGGATGGGTGATGTCACCACCGATAAAGTCGATAAGGACATGCTGTCCATGACGCAGAGGATGAGTCTGTCCCATATGGTCGGCAACGAGGTGACTGGCGATGGGTATCCAATGACCGCTGTCACTATTGTTATCCTGCCCATCTTCTTCTTGCTGCCAGTGATATCTGATATGGGCACGGTGGTTGCGATCATGGGTGATGGCGCTGCTATCTGTATCAATAATACTGGCACTCATGAGACCTGTCAGACTCGGATGCGGTTGTCCAAGCTCGCTCAGCTGTGCGCCATATGGGATATGGTGGTGATGAGGAAATGGTAGATAGCAGGCAGTGATATGATGGACGTTGTTGTCATTGTCGTCATCATTGTCATGACTGGCATGGTTCGTATTGGGCTGTAAGGTAATGGGATCAAAGGGCGCAGCGCCGAACCAGTCTGCTGGTATATGATTGTTAATGTGCTGATGAATAGAGACGAGACTGATCGGATCGGTCAAATAAGGGTTACCATCGATATAGTGGCTACTTGGCAGATTCAGATGACGGATGTTGCCGGTTAGGCTGCCTAGATTGGCAAGCTGCTGTGCGTGCTGCTGATAGCGGGTGGCAAGCTTATCGAGACCTTTATCATCAAAACGACTATGACTGTGCAAAAAGCGCTGATGCGTGCTGTTTGATGAGTCGATAGGTTGCTCGCTACTGCTACTGCCGGTATAGGTACTCATCAAGCGACTGTCATAACGATGTAGATCGCTTTTCTGAATATGCTGGGCAATACGGGGACGAATGGCGGTGATGCGGTCTTGTCTGTCAGCAAGATTGGCGGGGTTTTGGCTTAAGATGCTTTGAATGTCATTTGTGTCAGGACGCAATGCTTCGCTATCATGTGGTAGTAAGACTAGAGTGTGCTTGTCGCTCTCATGACGATGATAGCCTGTGATGCCGTAGAGGGCAAGGTATTGGGTTAAATAGGCAAGATCGGTCTGATTATACTGTACGCTGTGCTGAATATGATAGTTGCTGTCATCACTGAGGCGCTCGTCAATCTCGATGTCCATATCATATGGGCTAATAATATCTTTGATAAGCTCGCTTAGGCTTAGATGATGATGACGGCGATTATGACTGTTAAGGCGTAATTGGCTTACCGTAGGTTCGCAGATAATACGGTAGGCGGCCATACCACTGTTGCTACCGAGAGCAACGGCTTCGGTGATGATACCGTGACGGGTTTGGCTGAGTAGTATGGCGTCACCCGTGTGCCAGTGCATGGCTAGTTTTTGCCCTAGCCATTGTTGTATATCCAGTCCTGCTTGTGGGTGCAGTAACGTAATACTGATACGGTAGCCGCAATAGAGTGCCAGCTGACGTTGCTGATAGGACTGCGCGCGTTGGTCGTGATGATAAGGGCTTGGGTAGGCATCAGGCGCTGGCATCAGCGCGGGCTTACCCCAAACGCTGTCAGGTAACGGCATACCTAACAAGCTCTCAACCAAGTCAGCTTGCTTAATAATACTGGTGGCAATATCAGGATGGGCACTACTAAGTTGCACATGCCGCTTTGTTTGAGTCCATACCATGACAAGCCCTTCTCTATCTAAAGGTTTAGCGATCAAAATCACAAAGTAAAAAGTAATGCAAGCATTGCAATTTAACCAACAGTTCTATCAATCCAACTTTAATTTAATGATCATCGTCAGAGGAATCACGTTTGGGCTGAATACCAATCATGTCAGACAGCATCGATAATTGATCTTCGTTTTTGATGATATGAGTGAGCCATTGATCCAGCGGCATGTCGGCCCATTCAATCGCCCGACCGAGTAAAAAAGTCACTGGGCTGTGCGGCTCATTGGTGGCAAAATACTCTTGAATTTGAGCCAGTAGTTTGAGCGCTTGCTGGCGGTTGCTTTGATGATCACGGTTACTGGGGTTAAAACTGGTTGAGCTAATATTATTTGTGCTGGCTGATTGTCCACTACTATCCGACATTGCACTTTCACCAATACTGTCCATAGTATCGGCTACGCTTTCTTGAGAAGAAACACTACTAGTGGTATCGGAATATTCTGGTATCAACGGTCGCAAATGCTGCGTCAGTGCAATCAATAAATCCGTCACTGGTGCGAAGACCGGTGCATCCATACCCATCAGATTATTGAGCTGATCGGTCAGTGTCTGCCACTGCTCAGTGACTTTATTAAGATTGCTCATCAGTGCTTGTTGCCAAGTCTCACTACTGGTTTTGATGGCGTGGTTATAGTCACTCAGTGTTAATTGGTTAGATGTTTCGCTGTCAGGGTTTTGCTGCCGCTGCTTGTCATGATCACGCGCGGTTAGATAGTAATTGTAGTTGTAGCTCTCGGCCTTTGTATCAGCCAGCGATAGTTGCTTGATATCATCGGATAGCGCCTTGACGAACCACGACAGCAGCCCTGCTCTGATGTCCATGCTATCTTCTTCACCATCTAATGGTGGATACATGGTGAGCCAATATTCGTCATTAAATGCTTGCAGTACGCTCAGCCCATGACTGATGCCTGCTAAATGATTGGTGTGACTCAGTGCATCGACGTACCACAGTGCCAGCTTCATGTCTTTACTGGTATCGCTGAGCAACTCTGCACATTGGTCTTTGACAAAGTCCCAGTCGGCGACTTTTAGCTCAGTGACCCAGTTGCCTTGTGCCAGTAATGGGTCATCTTCTTGACGAGCCGCAACGATGGCATCGATACGTGGATCAAAGATGAGATCTTCACCCACCCCATGATGGCTGCCATCGATAGGCGCGATAAGGGTGTCAATATCGGTTAGTAAGGAATTACCCATATTCATTATAATAAATCCTTCTTAACAGATTTTTTACTGATGGTTTTTTTCACTGATGGCTTTTTTACGGCAGCCTCTTTAGTAGCAGGCTCTTTTTTAGTAGAAGATTTTTTGGTAGCTGGCCTCTTAGCTGCAACTTGTTTGCTAGGCGCTTTACTTACGTCACCTTCAACCTCACTGTACTGCGCCATGTGATTGAGCGCTACAACAGCATCAGTATCGAGACGATAGGCAAAATTGTCATTCTCATCGACGAATACCGTCATTTTCTTTAGCACACTTTGACTGTCATCATGGGCCAGTAGCTGACCCGCCAGCTGTGGTAGCAAGGTATGACTGATGATGGCATCGGCATTACGTGCACCAGAGTCGACCTCATGACAACGCGATAAAATGAGCTCAATGACTTCATCGTCAATGACACAAGGCACATCATAATTGTCATGAATACGGCCAGTAATTTTTTCCAGTTTCAGGCGAATGATTTCTGCGAGCGCGTCATCCGTTAACGGATAATAAGGAATGACCGTTAAGCGACCCAAAAACGCGGGTTTAAAGGCTTTATACAAATGCGGATTAATAACTTGTTTTAGGCTATCACTGTCTGGCAGGCTAAAGTCAGTAACGGCTGGATCAGTATTGATGCATGCCTGCATAATCGCAGACGAACCAACATTACTAGTCAATAAAATAAGGGTGTTTTTGAAGTCAATCAAACGCCCCTCGCTGTCTTCCATCACCCCTTTATCAAAGACTTGATAAAACAAATCCAATACGTCTGGATGGGCTTTTTCTACTTCATCGAGCAAGAGCACGCTATAAGGGCGACGGCGAATCGCTTCGGTCAACACACCACCTTCACCATAGCCAACATAACCTGGCGGCGAGCCTTTTAAGGAGGCTACACTATGCGCTTCCTGATACTCTGATAGATTGATGGTAATAAGGTTGCGCTCACCACCATACAATACCTCTGATAATGCCAATGCGGTTTCCGTCTTGCCCACACCACTTGGCCCGACGAGCATGAACACCCCTTGTGGACGATTGGGATCGTCTAGCCTAGCTTTCGCAGTATGAATCCGCTTAACGATAGCGGCAACAGAATGATCTTGCCCAATGACACGCGCTTGTAAGGTATCAGCCAAATTCAAGATATGGTCTTTTTCATTGCCTGCCATATCGTTGAGTGGAATCCCTGTCCAATCCGAGATAATCTGTTTAATCACTTGTCTATCTAATACAGGATGAATGAGGCGATGTGTTTCTTGTATTTGTTTTAGCGATTGCTCGATATTTTGATATTCAGACTGTTTGTCTAAGCGCTCTTTTGCACTGAGCGTATCAGAGCCACTTGTCTTACCATTCAATTGCTGATTAATTGCATCAAGCTGATCATTAAGCTGACGTTGCTCCTGCCAGCGAGCTGTCATGTCAATAATGCTTTGTTGATTCGACTGACGCTGCTCATCAAGTACCGCTATTTTTTGGCTGACTTTCTCTTTTTCATCCACACCGCCGATACGCTCAAGCTGTTGACTGAGATTGTTGATATGCTGCTCTAATTGCACACCTTTGGCTTGTAGCCTATCTAGCTGATTGGGCATGGCTGTCTTTGATAAACTCACCCGTGCCGCTGCCGTATCTAATACGCTGACCGCTTTATCAGGTAGTTGTCGATCACTGATATAACGTGCGGATAATTCAACCGCCGCTTGTAGCGCATCATCGTCTATTAAAATACCGAAATGCGCCTGCATCTTGGCACTCAACCCACGAATCATCGCCACTGCCGTTTCAATATCAGGCTCATCGACTTTGACCACTTGGAAGCGGCGCGATAATGCCGCGTCTTTTTCAAAGTATTTCTTGTACTCTGACCACGTCGTCGCAGCAATGGTTCTCAGCTCACCACGAGCCAGCGCCGGTTTCAGTAAATTCGCTGCATCGTTTTGACCTGCCTGCCCACCAGCACCGATAAGGGTATGTGCCTCATCAATGAACAAAATAATTGGCTGTAGCGAGGCTTGTACTTCTTCGATGACTTGCTTGAGACGATTCTCAAACTCACCTTTGACGCTCGCCCCTGCTTGTAGTAAGCCCATGTCGAGACTCCGTATCGTCACGTCTTTTAGCTGATCTGGCACTTGACCGGCAACTATTTTTTGCGCCAAGCCTTCTACCACCGCTGTTTTACCCACGCCTGCTTCACCCGTCAAAATAGGATTATTTTGGCGACGACGAATCAAAATATCGATCAGCTGATGAATCTCAAACTCACGGCCGATAACTGGATCTATTTGCTCGGCACTGGCCTTTGCGGTCAAATCGTAAGTATATTTATCCAACGCAGGGGTTGGCTTAGTTTCAGTTTGCTTAGCGTCTAAAGATTCTTGATTGTTAATGTCATTGTCTTCACTATCAGCACCACCATCAGCCCCCTTATTGACGCCTTTATTATTGGTACTTTTATTACTGCTTGTTCCACTACCCTCGGTACTACCGAGACACTGGCGCTCATAGTCATCTTTTAAGGTAAAACGATCGATATACTGTAGCTGCTCAGGAAGGGTTTTAAGTATCGACTGATAACGCTCATATGCCAACAGCACGAGCAATATGTGCCCAGAGCGGATTTCTAGTGCGCTACTATTATCAGCACTCTGACCATGTTGGCTACTGGCAAGCTCCCACGCATCTTCTAGCAACGCCATCAAATCCTGACTAAAAACAGGGGTCGAGCCTGTTGCTTGACCAAAGGTATCTAGTAAGTCTGTGATGTCTGCTAATAGTGACTGCTGAGCAATCTTATTGAACTTCAGTATTTGAGCCACATCATTGTGCGGCGTCGCAATCAGTTCATGTAGCAGATGGACAGTATCAACTTCACAATGCCCGTTATTGATACAAAGCCTAGCTGCCTGCTGCAAACACTGTCGACAGCTTGGGCTTAAGCGGGTAATTACAGCTTTTAACTGGCTCATAAACTTTTTCCTTTGACATTCTCAATAGACTTAACATTATTTTTATTAAACTGATGTATCAAAATTAGAGTGGCTTTTTTTAGAGCAACTTTTAGAGCAATTTCTTACAGTTACTAGCAAACAAGCAACTTACAGTTGATTCACTTCAAAACGATATGAATGCTACTGAATAGGCAGCGCATAGCGGGTATCATCATAGTGCTCGGTTGCAGGCTGAGATACCAAAAACCCACCCTGCCCTAAGCCGCCAAATCCATCCTCAGATAACGACAAAGGGGTAATATATTGCTTGTCTAGCTCCAGCTGCATTTCGACCGCCAAACTCACACCGCACCATTTACGAATAAAATCGATAATGACGCGATACATATCCCCTGCTGGTAACAGTCTTAAATAGCGTTTGGCATCCAACTGATGAAATACGATTCTAATTTTGCTATCGAACTGTACAGCCCTCGCGCCGCAAAATGTAGATACCCCAAGTGCCGCATGTTGTCCACCAAGCGCGGTCTGCTCGCTAGCGGGCAGATCAAACCATTCTGGTACGAACTGCTCCACACTCACCGTACTATCTAAAAAATGTGACAATACATGTGCTAACTGATCAGCCGTCAGACGTCCTGGGGCAATCATGCCAGCATAAGCAATCAAGCTATCGATTGCCGTTAGCTTTTTCGGCTGCCGTGCCAGCGCTCGCAAGCTCAGTAGATAGTTGTCTTTTTTATTGTTTATCTCATACTGTAATGGCAAATTATAAAACCAGCTCGCTTGTACGTACAAATCCGTCAACCGATGATTAAATAAATCTAAAAATGCCGGTGCAGCTTTATCTTTTGCATGGTGTACTCGCGAGGCCAAATGATCGGTATACATCGCAGGCAAAGCTGATAATGGGCCTGTCAGTCCAATAACTGCTGGACAAACCTCTATCTGTCTGGCCATTAACGAACTGGCATTTAATGAACTGTCCTTTATTTGACGATCCTTTACTGAACGGCCACTGTCTTCCATATTGTCTTGAGCAATGAGCGCCATCGACTCAATTTCAGCTTGCGGATACGCCAATGATAACGAGGCACGGTAGCGCACCTCAATAGGGGCATGCCCCATACCGACTTCATGCTGAACCAAACGCAGTGCTTGCAATAGCTCATAGGATTGCGGCGCCGCCAGTAAATCCGTTAAATAAGAGGACTGAGACCGCTGCGTGGCTGACATCTATATATCTCCTCTTTAGTAACGGCGTCACTGATGGCAACCTCAACGAAGCTGTTTAAGCTGGCGTGATAGCCAAAAACATGAGCCAATAAATGGGCAAACTGGCGGATACTCACTCCAGAAAAATTCTTTTGGTTAATCTGAATATCAATGACCGTACCGCGTACAAACCCAGGTTGCGGCGAGCGCTGAATCCGCTGAGCTTTGATACTGGTGGTGACAGAGACGATGCCTTCTACCAGCAGTTTATTCGAGGCAGATTGGGTAATATCATATAGCGACAGATACTCTTTCATCAGCTCAGCGTCTTGGGCGGCCAATGATAAAAAATTCAAACTGATCAGCGATATTAGTCGCCAACGCTCCTCACCGGTGTATTCAAACCGTGCCGTTCTGGTAGGCTGCTTTAATAATGACAGACTACTAAAGCCCGTCATCCCTTCACTAAACAAATCACCTCGGCTTTGACCGAACACCACTTGCGCGGGCAAGTCTCTATTGGTGCATAGCAAAGCGGCACTTATGCTCACCGCACCTGATACATCCTCACGCTGCTTTTCTACAAACATAATCTGATATTCAAAGCCCTGCTTAAATTCAGCCATATCCTTATCGCGTTTGATATGATAATAACGACCGTCATCTTGCTGCTCATAGTGATTGAGCGCATAAAATGGATGATACTCACGTTGTATCAAACGATTATTACTTTGCTTGGACTCTATGACTTTATTGACCTCATAAATCTCATGTTGAAACAGCGCACGAGTATCGGGCACCAAATCATAATAGATAGAGCGATGAGTGACTTGAATGGGCTTAGCGGCTGCCTTGAATAGATTGACCACGGGCGTACAAAACAGCTTAATACTGCTGGCACTCAGTTGCTGCAAGTTTTTTAAATGGATGGTGTTTTTTTTATCAAACTTAAAATAACAGCGAATCTCAAAACCAGTGCTATCAATTTTTAAATTGGGACAAACACGGCCAAGATTGAGGCGCAAGAAATTGAATTTTTCAGGGAAATAAAAATACTCTTTTAATAATGCAGAGGCAGCGTTACTCACTCGATGACTAGGAAGAATTTGCTGCTCAGGATCGAAGCCTATAATCTCAAATGGACTACCCGTTATCTTATTGACCTGCCTACCATGAAGATGCGTTTGTTTCACATCACACCCTAGCAGATCCCACAAGCTGGTGCCTTGACTGGCATCCTCATCTATATATAAATCTAGCGGATGATTTAACAAAGCCTGATAGTCAAAGCTCGGATTAAGACCTCTGAATTTAATGCTAATGCAGCCGTTAAGCAGTCCATGCTGATCATCGTATACTTCTTGGCGCGTCTCAAAATCGACGCTATCTATCTGTAGCGGTAGCAACGTCACGTCTTGGGTTGACTGAAACTGGCAAGGCGTGCCGTTTATTTTTTGACTAGCAAACATACTTTTTTTAGGTACTAAAACAGGCTCACTCATCGCATTGCCCTGCACGCCTAGGTTAAACTGTGCAATAGAAACCGATGGAAAAGGCTTAAGGTAATCGGGGTAAACGACTTCTAATAGAGACTCGGTAAAGTCTGCGTATGAATCATCTAGCTTTTTATTAATGCGCGCACTAATCAGGGAAAAAGCCTGTATCAATCGCTCAATATGCGGATCATCTACCGTATCGTGACCCATCAATAACCGGTTGGCAATTTTGGGATACTTTTTGGCAAATTCTTTTGATTGCTTATTAAATAAACTAAGTTCATGCTCAAAATAAGGAAGTAGACTGTCCATGATGCCTCAATATAGTGATCGCTGTTAACTGTAAAGATTGAGCGGTAGCACTGGTTATTTCATTAAATTAATAATGACTATTTTATTAAATAACGCTGAGAGCTTGGCTCAAAGAATGCATCGAAACTGACCAACTCTTGGGCAGGATAAACTTTCAGTAAAGCCTCGATAGAAAAACACAGCTGATTGACATCTACTGCGCCAATATCTAGCGACACTCTGACATTCTGCAGACGACTGTCTTGCTGCTCGACTGTCTGCGCGATTTGTCGGCAGATATAATCACAGTCTACAGGATTGGCACTACTCAGTCCCACAAAGTCCAATATGCCAAAGTTTAGTATCGATGAGCGTACATGTTGATAGGCTTGCAGCTTATTCGACACCACACAGCGAGTATTTAATAACGCTTCTAGGTCTTGGGCTACTGAAGACTTTAACTCATCAATATTGAGCCTGCGAACCACGAGTTCATGCGCTAAATGACGAGGCTGGTCATCGAATAGTTGCTCAAATAAATTTGGGCGAAACCCAACTTTATGATTAGAGACGTTAGCGGCGTAATTCATGGATATAGTCATCCTCATTTAAAAAAATAAAAAAGAAAGGCCTAGATATAAACCTTTCTTTTTCGGTACGATAAGATAGACAACACCTGATACAGCCTAACTTAGGCAGTATAAGTAGCAGTGTTATTGGCTAATGACCACTTCTTAGTCACAGCACCTTTAGCAGTACCATCGATATCTTGCTGGGTGTAAGTCCACTCAACAGCAGCATACTTGATACCGACTTTTTCGATTGGCACGCCTTCAGAGCGGACAGTTGGCTCAACGCTAGCAATGAGCGCATGCTTAAGCTTTATTTCAAGATATTTAACGCGCTTGTCACCGTTGGCACGATAAAAGTCAATTTGAATCTCATCAAAAGTATAGCCAGCAGAACATGCTTCCCATAGCTTAGGACTTGTCGAGTCCAAATCTTTCATAAAGGTCATGTCGGCATGTTCACAGCGCTCAGAAGTGTGACCACCAACGCTGCTTGCTGTCGCTGATTTTGGCTGACGGATCAAGTGATCCCAAGTATTTACTTCAAGCCAACCTTTATGCTCGCTGTCACGAGACTCACCGTCAATTTTGTACTTACCACGGAACTGAATATAAATATCTTTCATATCACACACCTTGTATTTAAAAATTTAAATTTAACGTTGGATTTTAATAAACGATCAGCTGTTGCTAGACTGCGGCAGTTGAGTGACCAGACGCAAAGAAACAGACAATTCGTCAAGCTGAAAGTGTGGTCTCAAAAAGACCACGGACTTGTAGACACCAGGTTTGCCTGGCACTTCTACAACTTGTACAGAAGCTTCGCGCAGTGGGTACTGGGCTTTTGCTTCTTGTGAGGCTCCATCATCTAGCAAGACATAACGAGAAATCCAATCATTCAAGAACGACTCAACATTACCAGGCGCTAAGAAACTACCTACCTTATCGCGCATCATTGCCTTTAGATAATGGGCAATACGTGATACTGCCATTATATATTGCAACTGAGTCGACAGTACCGCATTGGCATTGGCATCATCGTTTTGATAGGTTTTGGCTTTTTGAACTGATTGCGCACCAAAGAAGGCGGCATAATTGGTATTTTTGCAATGGACTAATGGAATGAAACCCAAGTCACTTAACTCTTTTTCACGGCGATCAGTGATAGAGATTTCTGTTGGGCATTTAAGCGCCAAGTCCCCTTCATCAGTCTTAAAGGTATGGACCGGTAAACCTTCAACCAGGCCCCCACCTTCCACACCGCGAATAGCCGCACACCAACGATAGTCAGAAAAGGCAGAAGTCAATCGCGAAGCAAAAGCATAAGCGGCATTCACCCATAGATAATCACTGTGATCATTACCAGAGACTTCTTCAGTGAAGTTAAAACCCTCTACCACTGTGCCATCTTTGGGATCATAAGGCAGACGACCTAAAAAGCTAGGCACTGTCAGCGCCACATAGCGAGCATCCTCTGACTGCCTAAAGGCGCGCCAACGTATATATTCAGCCGTTTCGAATATCTTTGATAAATCGCGTGGGCGGCCAATATCAGTAAAGGAATCGAGTCCGAACATCTCAGCGGAAGCCGCCGACACAAACGGTGCATGGGAAGCGGCCGCAACATGAGACAACTGCTCGAGCAGATACATATCAGAGTTTTGACGAGTAAATTCAAAGTCGCCAACGATTGCTGCATACGGTTCGCCACCGAAACTACCAAACTCTTCTTCATATATTTTTTTGAACAGCGTGCTTTGGTCAAAATCAATTGAAGACTGAAAGTCTTTGGTAAGCTCGCGCTTCGTGGTATTCATCATGCGTATCTTGAGCATGGATTCAGACGGGGTTTGGCTACATAGATAATGCAGACCGCGCCAGCTAGACTCTAGCTTCTGAAACTCAGGTGCGTGCATGACCGTCGTCAGTTGCTTAGAGATCAGCGCATCAATTTGGGCAATTCGCGCATCAATCGATGAGGCTAGATTGTCTGATAATGTCACCGTGCCTTGCATGACTTCATTGGCCAGCTCGGCGATTTGCGACTTCGCACGGTTTTTTTCATCATCGGACTTGGCAACATTGCTTTTATTAACGATTTCTTCGAGTAAGTCATAGCTTTCGCTATTCAATGGATCCGTTGCTATCTGCTGCTGGGCTTGAGCATTCATCGTTTAATCCTCACCGTCAGTTTGGTTTTGTTCCGCCATTTTCTTGACTTGTTCAGTGTTCTTAAGCACATCATCCAATAGGTCTTCAAGTTTTTCGTTGGCCGATATTTTGTTGCGTAAATCTGCCAAGCGATCTCGTGCTTGCACCAGTTGCTTTAATGGCTCAATTTGATCAGCAACCGCTTCAGGGCGAAAATCGTTGATACTATTGAATGCCAAATCAACCGCGAACTCACCGCCTTTGTCACTCAAGTCATTGCTTACTCGGAACGTCGCACGTGGTGCTAGACCTGACATCACCTCATCAAAGGTATCCAAATCCACTTCGACAAACTTTTTGTCTTTAAAGCGAGGTTGCTCAAGGGTAGAATCTCCTGAAAACTCTCCCAACACCCCAACGACGAACGGAATTTCTTTCGTTTCGATCGCATCGCCCACTTCAACGTCATAAGTCAAATGCACCCGAGGAGCACGTACTTTTGCGAGTTTCTTTTGCACACTATCTTGATTAGCCATAATAAGTTGCCTCAGCAGTTTCTGGTTTCAACGTAATATACTGAATGGATCAGTAGATTTGGTGTTGCTACTTCTAGGGGATGATGGTTTAGCCGGTCTCTGAACGGGCTTCGCTTTTGGCACTGGACGTGACTTTTGTTTCACTGCTGCTTTTCTTTTAACAGGGGCGGCTTGTCTTTTGACGGCTGCGCGGCGCTTCGTGTTGGACACGTTTTTGCTTCTAGTCGATCGAGCCTTCACCACAGGCGCAGGTGGTTTTGGCAAAGACTCATCATAGTTAAAACCATAGACTTCACCATATATCTTGCTAAGCGCGTGCTGATACTCAGTTAAAAATGCCGTATCCATATCATCCGTCAAGTAATCTGACTGTAATTGGCTCTGTGAGACAAGGGCACTGCTATTTATAAGGATGCTTTTGAGCGTGGCGGTGCTTTGACCTGAGTCAATTGCTTCGCTCGCAGCGTAGACAGCATAAGCATGATAGCCATTGTTGGCGTAAATCTGAGCCAACAGCTCCCATGCCAAAGAATCCTTCGGATTACGAGTTAGCCTCTGATTTAAGTCAGCAATCAATTGATGCAACTGCGGTGATTTTGCATCCGCATTCTTAAGGGCAGCATACTGATTAATGACACTTGACCCTGGATCTTTCTCTTGTATCGAAAGCTCACTATGAGCTGTACCCATAACCGATCCCATAATAAGTAGACCGGTCAAGATCGTCTTGGGTATTTTATTAGTGACTTTGATAGCGTTTTTAATACTTATCATCGTAAATCGGTGCTCGCTATTATTAATATGAGATGTATGCATCTGTTGACTCGATAATGGTTAATCAGCCGTACTAACCAAGGTCGTCATATTGGTTAAAGTGTCTTTGAATCTCGCTTTATCATTATCGTTCATCACCGCATTGTCACTATAAGCGTCAATATTACTCTCCGTTACTTTGACCGCAGAGAGCATAGCAAGTTGACGCGCTCCTACCAGCTGATCATCGAGACTCAATGCTTCGGTTGCCGCTCTTAATGAACGGGCGTACTTTTTTGATTGATAATTGCTTTGAGCAATGGTCAGCCATTGCTGGGCTGTCACTGCACGCCCATCATCGACTTTTATGGCATCAGAAAGATAAGAGAGTGAAGGCTCATCCAACTGCTTAGCCACTGTTGGCTTAGAAACCGTTAAGGGCTGTGTGTTTTTCTTCGCGGCGCCACCGCACGCTGTCAGTAACACACTGGCACTGAAAATCACAGATAGCAGACCTACCCCTTTCAGCTTAGTACAATCAATAGAATTCATAAGCAAATCATCATCATTAAAACAAAAAGAATAAGAGAAAGTATGACGTTATAATAGAATATATTTAGAACTAAAGTTCTTTAATGAAAAACTTATTGCAAATCGATTATACAGATACTTGACAATATTTCAATAAACTCTATACTTTTCTTAGTATATATTTTAGCAGTGCTTACTTTTAAGCGACCGACTGTACCCTTAAATCTGCAGTCACGGGAACCTCCCTTATGCCTTCGCAAACCGCTCGTCTACACCAGATTACCGTTGAAACCAAGAATATACCCATTACCACCTTATATCCTGCTGCATTCTCTTGGTCAAGTACCATTGATAAAGCAGCTACTAGTCAGCTATTGTTCTATTCGCATGCTTTTTTAGATTCGAACTCTTGTTTATCTTTGATAAATACATTTGTCTGCTTAAACACCCTTTCGGTTTCCCGTGAACCCAGTCATCGCACTGGGCTTATTAAAGCCGTCAACTACCAGCAGTCAGATGGCGCACTGCATTTTTACACTTTAGACATCGTCAGCCCCGATTGGCAGTTAACCCAGTGCATTCATACTCGTACTTTTATCAATCAATCTACGCTCGACATCGTCACTACCCTCTTTGCCGACTATGAATTTGATTGGCAGTTATCTGAGACTTTGCAGTCATCAGAGCGCTTGTCTTCTCAGCTTCCTATGCGCACCCAGTCGGATGTCAGTGATTGGGAGTTTATAACCGGGCTACTTGCTGATAGTGGTGTCAGTACCCTATGGATATCGGGTGATTCATTAGATAATTTAGGCTGTCTGATGCTACTAAGCAGTTTTGATGAGACAGAGTTACGACCATTAGACTATCGTTATGCCCAGTCTTCTATCCAGTCAGGACAAGATACGGTTAATGAGCTACAAATGAGGTCACAGCAACTGGGTAGTCAGACGGTGATAGTAAGAGCAGATGGCTTAAGCGCGGATACTATTTATGAAGGCCAAGCCGCTGATGAGTCAGCACTAGCAATAGACGACACGACTGTGCTCTTAGGTGCACCCTCACGTATCGATAGCGATAGCGCAGCGACGATGTTGGCTCAGCAATGGGTGAATGCCAATCGCTGTCAGCGTGAACATTACCAAGCGACTGGTGCGATGCGAGGCATGGTGGTCGGTAGTCCTGTGAGTATTCATAATTTACCTACTATCGGTCGTTTGACTAGCTACTGTATCAGTACGCAGATGGTTGGGATTGAGCCGGACAGCGACAGCGTGTCTTATCACAACCAAGCCTATATCAAAGCGTGGTTACAACGTACGACGCAACAGAGCGGGATGTTCATCCCCGATCATGGCTACGATATTGCTCGTGACACTGGGGTTTGGGTATCAGCGACGTTACTTGACGCTGCTATTCCTTATTGCCCTTATCCCAGTTCTTTATCCTTTGCCAGTAGCACTTACACGGGTCTCACCCAAGCGAGCACTGGTGACACCAGTTTATCAGCCTCCCCCAGCTATGACTCTAGTGTCAGCACTGACAACCTACAACAAACTATTACTGCGCCCGTCTGGTCAGGCATCAGCCCTCACGATGATGGCACTACCCCGCCCCTGCGCGCATTGCAACTGTCATCCGGTAGCAGTCATGGCTGGCAATTCGCCCCACGGCTTGGACAATCTGTCCTGCTTAACCATTGGTACGGCGATATCGACAGTCCAGTGATTAGCAGATCGCTCTATGACGGTATCGGTATGGGCGATGTAGATGAAAAAGACATCACCACTCGCGATGCGGGATTATCTAATAGACACAACCTACAAGGCGGCGCGTCTCCTAGATGGCATGGCGGTGGTATGGGTCACTCACAGATCAGTGACGATGACGGACACAGCGGCTGGCTATCGGGTATCGCCCAGTATGGGCTGACCTGCGACTCTGAAGTGGCCATGAGCTTTGATGACACGCCAAACAAGATCGGTCTGCAGTGGACGGTGAGTACTGGGGCGCGTGCCAATGCTGATATGCCAACGATTACAGATCAAGCGACCTTTGCCCCTGATGAGCATGTATTAGAGCTTGGCGTGCTGCGTCATCGCTTTAGCAATCATCAATCATCAACCAGTGGTCAAGGGATTAATCTAGCAACCGATCATGGCTTGCAAATCACAGGTGATACCGGTGTCCTACTCTCCACCTTTGATATCAGACACACGCAATCAGAGCATGAATCGGCATGGGTCAATGATGCAGGACAACGCCAGTTAAAAATGGGCACTGAGCTGAGTGAAACCTTTAAAGAGGCAAAGCAGGCACACTTGCAATCAACCGAGGCACTTAGTAATGCCCGACAGTCGATAGAAGGGTTTAAGAGTACAGCACAAATCATAGATGAGACGCTAAACACGGAGGTACTTGGCGCGGCGGATGTGCTACTGGTTAGCAAAGACAGCATCCTCGCATCGAGCAGTAATACCCTATGGACGGCGAAAACAATAGTCAGGCAATCAGGCAGCACCCAGTCGGATGTGGTGGCGGGTAGTTATACTTTGAGCGCAGATAGCATTGCGTCATTGGCTGGGGTGAGTGGTCAGGCAAGCGCATCAGGGCTGCATATGAGTGCGAATACCAAACCGCTTGCGATACAAGCCCAAGGTGGTGAGTTGCAGTTGAACAGTCAACAAGGTATGACGATTGGTAGTGAGTCGGGACAGGTGAATGTGTCGAGTCCGAAGCGTATTAAGCTGCAAACGTCAGCGGGTGCGTCGATTACCATCGATGACAGTGGTATTAAGCTGGTGTGTCCGGGGACGATTAAGGTTCAGGCGGTGAAGAAGAGTTTGGTGAATGGGGCGAGAGCTAACTATGCCCTACCGATGATGCCTAAGACTATCCCACTGTTTAGTAATAAGCTTGATGTTTATGATTTGTTTTATCAGTACAATTTTGATGACATTGAATTTCAGATGCTACGACCTGATGGGCAGCTGATAGAAGGGGTGTTAGATGCGCATGGACGCACCACCCCTGTGATTAGTGATAAAGAAGAAGAGGTTGAGGCTTATGTAGGATTTAAAGATGCCGAATGGGGCGTATCGTATATTTTTGAAGAGGAAAGTGCAGATGATTTAGCTATAGAGCAGACTGACGAACTAGACTTAAACAAAGTCTTTGAAGCAATTGTAAAAGAGGAAGGCTTCTACAATCACATGTATCTTGATAGTGCCGAACCTAAGAGCCTTGTAACCGTAGGCTATGGCAAAATGCTGTCGTCTGCGGATGAAGCGTCAAAACATCCTTTTTATATCGGAAATTTATCAGCAACCGATGCTCAAATAAGACAAGCGTGGCATACAGTTTACAATTCGGTTCAGGGTAGAAATAATAATCGAGCGTCTTACTTTGAATCTTTGACAACAATTCATATGCTAGAGAAAGATGCAAAAGCAATAACACTCGCTCATATTCAGGATAATCTCAATTCTGCTCGAGAAGCATTTTCAGAGTTTGATGATTATCCAGTCCCAGCTCAAGAAGCTATTTTAGATATGGCTTATAACTTAGGTATATCTAGCATGGGTGTTTCGAAATTTCCTAGTTTTAATAGACATCTTAAGAATAAAGATTTCGCATCTGCTGCTACTGAATCGAATAGACCACAACTTCGTAATTCTAGAAATGTGCATGTAAGAGAGCTTTTATTGCTAGCCAATCAACAACAGAAATCGAGACAGTAAATGAAACCTTTTTTAATTTTGATTGCCTCATCGTGTGTACTAACTTTTGGATCAGGATGTATGAAAATACAACCTGATAGTATTGAGCCTATTACTAATACTTTTACAAGCATAGAAGATTCTTTGTCTTCAAATTTAGATAGTGGCAATTCAATCGCAAATACTCCTATTTATAATATTAATGAACTTACAGCAGGATTCATAAAACCAATAAAAAAATATAATCAATTAATTTTTATTGACAAGTTCATTGATGGCGGATTCCAAGATATTGATTATTTAGACCGAAAGATTAAAATCAGTAATTGTAACGATCTGCTAACCTATGATCTAAGAGAGACATCAAACATTGCAAATAGTGATCGAAATATATTATTAACAAGAAAAAGATCTTGTATTCTAATCAAAGATATCACTAATGACTCAAATATTATTGCATTAAATGACAACTATAAAAATAGCAAGTTTATACCTATAGCAGACAAGCATTTAAAAAAAATAGTAGATAGCATTCCTTCTAGAGTTTCTGAAAATCGAAACGTCGACTGTTCTATTGATCAGTACGACAATGTTGCTTGTGTGGACGAATACGAGCCTAAAGAGTATTCCATATATATTAATCAAGTAGCTATTCATAATAATAAAAACTACTACTACCTCACAGTTAATGCAGCATTACCAACTTATTATTACTTGACGACCATTGACGGCGATAAAGTAGAAAGTCAATGGATTTACTATTAATAATCTTATAGTAGTGCTACTGATTAAAAAAATTTATCCACTATAGATTTACTAATTAATTTTCTATAAAAACTCGCAGGAGTCTAATGCGTGAGTAATACTAAAATTATAAAATTCAGAATAAAGTTTGTAGATTTGTATAAAGTGCCACTGGAAGGCTTGTACCATATAGTAACGATAAATGGACGAACCGCTTGTTCAGGAACGTCTATAGCTGGAGGATATACGGTATGGATAACCAGACCAGCAGGTACACTCGTTAATATATCTGTAAAAGATCCTCGTAATGGTTCAATGGTAAGTATCATAAAAGACCTTATCATACCTATTAAGACAATAACATTCGAAGTGCAAGCTCCTTTTGCAAAGCACAAATTTAAACTTAAAATGTTCGAAGGGTCTGCAGGAGACTATTTAAGAAAAACTCACGAAGTTGAAGCTAAAGAAACTTTATCCTCTATTGCCAAAATATATGGAGTGAAGTGGCAGCAAATAGCCCAACTTAATAGTTTAAAAGAGCCTTACAAAATACGACCAAAGGACATTTTAAAATTACCACCCGCAAAAGCAAGGCAAAAAATCTCCATAGATTCAAGCCCCCAAACTAGTTCTAAAGATGGTGATTTATCACTAAAAACCGAACATACCGTAGGAAAAAATGAAACTCTTTCAGGTATATCAGAAAGAAGTGGTGTATCGGTTGCAGATTTAAAACGACTCAATGGCATAACAGACCCGAGAACACTACAAGCTGGGCAGACAATTAAACTGCGTGATAGTAGTTCAGCCAGTTCTCCCGCTGCTCAAACAACAACGAAGCCCTCTACTCCTTCGAATTCATCTAATAGTGAAGGAAAAGGGTTGTTTGATAGAGCGCAAGAAGCTCTTAAAGATGCAGCTAGCAGTCTAAAAGAAGGGTTTGAAGATTTTAATGATGCTATTAGTGATACTAAAGAGGGTGAATCAGCTGATAGTTCTCGTTCTTTTCCAAGTAAATCAACCCAAAGAAAGAATAATGAAGAATCTGATAACTCTAACTCTGCTAATTCATCACAATCTAAGCAACCATCAAATCCTATTGAAACTCAAGCAAGTGATGACAGAGGTCAGACAGGAACACCTAAAGTTGATGTGACAACTGATGGTTGCCCAAGATGTCAAACGCTAACTATTAATGAACTTCATTCTATATTTTCACAAGACTCAGAAACAACTAAAAAATTGCAAATATGTATTGATGCTTTTAATTTTGCAAATTCAAATTTTCTGATGAACAACTGTTTAAATAAAGCATTTTTCTTTGCACATATAATGGAAGAAGTCGGAAATAAGTTTAATATAAAAGACGGAGAAAGTTTGAATTACAGTTGGGAAAATCTGTATAGAACTACAACTATTACGAAAAATGGCAAAAAACTTTTGAAGAGCCCGTTTAAAGCTTTCAGGGGTAACGAGTCGTTATCTAAAAAATATGGTAGATACGATGGAAATCCAGCAAATCAAGAAATGATAGCAAATATCGCATATGCAAATCGATTAGGTAATGGTGACAGGGACAGTGGAGATGGTTGGAAATATAGAGGTAGAGGCATAATTCAAATCACTGGAAAAGATAAATATGATCCAATTAACAAAAACATTAGGGAAAGATTTCCAGACTTTAATCTAGAGATTACTGCTGTTAATATTAATAATATTAAAGAGGGAACAATAGCTTCTATGGCTTACTGGTATGATAACAAAATTTATCAAATTGCTAATAAGGGCTCTACGATATCGAATTTTGAAAAGACTGTCGATATCGTCAACGAACATACGCCATCTCGGAAAGATAGAATAGATCACTTTAAAGAATGCTTAAAAGTGTTTCGAGTCAGTGAATGCCAAACAATACGCCCTCCTACTACGTCAGTTGAAAGTTCTACGGTTGATATAATCATTAATAGAACTAGTCAAAACTCTCAATCAACAGTAGGCACCCTTTCCATTCCAAGTCATAACTTCGACGGCTTTGTACTAGAAAGACCAGGTCCCGATACTACTACTAGGAATATGCGCAAAAGAGTTCCTACAGGAGTTTATAGAGTGAAATGGCATAAAACAACGCTAAATCGCTCTCTAGGGAAGGCTTTTGTTCTTTTTAATGATGATGTTCTTGCTGACAGGTATATATTGATTCATATTGGAAATTATCCAAAGGATACTGATGGCTGTATCTTACTAGGAAGTTCAAAGGGTGAAGACTTTGTGGGTAATAGCACCAATACTGTATTTGCTTTCTATAAATTATTTGAGAATTCTGACCTTAATAAAATTCGAATTAAAATAACTGAGAGCTACTAAATGAAAGCATTTGTATTATTAATTACCCTTGCCTTAGTATCCTGTGATAGTACGGGTAATACCAATCAACCTGAAACTAAGAGTTCTGTTGGTAGTATTACTACACCAAAGCAATCAGCGTCTGATACTCCATTACATTTTAAAAATGCTAATGAATTTAGGCTGTTTCTTGATACCAATCAGTACGGTGATGAAGAAAAAATAGATATGATTAATGACTTTTTCGATAGTATTTCTGATTATTCGACTAGTGAGTTAACTCTATCGTTTGCTAGTATAGGCGCTAATGTTAAATGGGACGTTGATTTAATATCTCAGTTCAAGCATAACATGCAAAAAGCCATTATTAATGACCCTAACTTACTGATAAGCATTAGTGAAAGTCTGAATAAAGATGAGCTTGAGCGTTTTGCAAAATTTTACTTTGGTAATGTTATTTGGAACGATGAATTTCCCAGCGAGCTGTATTACCTCAAGGCAAATAACTCACAGTCTTTTAAAGTATTTATTGACACTTTTTATGAGCGCTATCAAGCAATGTCATCTCGCATACTTAATACAAGCTATATCGTAGCCGATAAAGATGGTAATACTAATATCAGAGAACTACCTAGCTCTAATTCTAAACGTGTAGGTAAGTTTAACAATGGTAGTAAAGTTACTGCTTTATGGATAGAAGGCGATTGGCTTTTTGTTCATAACAAGTCAAATATTGGTTACGTTCATGTAAGTAATTTAAATGCAGCTGATTCAGCTATAAACAGGTTAAAATCTGATGATAACTTTAATAAGGTCATTTTAGAAAAAGAAGCTGACTTAGATATGGACGGCGATAGCGATTTCATAAGCGTTGTAAAGCCTAAAGAACAAGACGATAGAAACTTTGATCTTGAAATTTCCGTATATCGAATGGTCAATAAGGAAGTCTCTCTATGGCAACAGAACACGTTAATGTTTAAGGACCCACTCAATGGCTGCATGATGGACGGTTTGGAAGATATCAGTACAAGCTCAGGTAAGTTTACTCTTGAATATACGTCTTGCTACGATAACAAGTATGCTAAAAGGTTTGTGAGCTTTTCATATAGCCCTCAGTCAGATGATTTTAAAGTGACTAAAAATATAATAAGCTTCTTTAACTCTGAATCGAATGAGATGAACCAAACGTTCAATTGCAAAGATGATAGATATTTTTTTTCAACTTACAATGATGATTGTGATTGGTTGTAGCCATTTTTTTTGAATTTCTAGTAAGCCCAAATCAAATGAAAAATACGCTAAAAATATTTTTTTTATTAATAGTCCCGATTTCAATAGTCGCTTGTAATGCACAATCAACTTCTTCAGAACATCAACCAAGCAATGAAGAAACGATAACCACGGCTGAAGTAGATCTCTTGCATAAGTCATTGCTAGCCCTTGTAACTCCGTCAGTGGAAGTCAATGAACTGGTACTTCTGCAAGAGGTCTAGTGAATAACATTAACAGCGACATTAACGCTAAGAAAAATATCGTTCTGTATATGAGAGCTCACGATTTATCTGGTCTTGAAAAATTCTCTAAGTCAGATGCCCATTATTATAGAGTTCTCATTAAGGAACTACCTAATAACCGTTACTTAGTGCAGGACTTTTTTATCTCTGGAGAAAAGTTTACAAACCCATATATTTTAACAGATGGTAAGCTTGAATATACTGATAATGAGGACGCAGCTCATCCCAATAACTATTATTCAAGAGAAGGAGCAAGAATAGTATGGTTTGAGTCTGGTGACAAAAAAATAGAATCACTCTATAAAAATAATAAGCCGACAGGGACTTGGATTGAGTACTTCGAAAATGGTCAGAAAAAAAGTGAGATCCATTATATTGACGGGGTTTTACAAGGAATATCTAAAGGATGGAATGAGCAGGGTGATCTGATACATGAATGCACTTATAAGTATGGTGTCGAAAACGGTCGTTGTTACGTGAAATACTCGTCATATCCTAATATTTATATTTACGACTTTAAATATAAAAATGGTAATAGAATTGGTATTTCTAAATCATGGAATATAGATGGTACCATTGAAGATTTTGTATTTAATGAACCTCTATCTTTACAGGAAATTAAAAAGGACTTGGGAGAAGATCAGTTTAAGATATTTAATTTCGATGTTACTTCAGATGGTATAGACGATTTAGTGATTAGTCGTATCAATGATAATGCTAATCTATATCAGGGTAACGAGCTTTATATTCTTATTGGAGACAAAGGTGGTAAATACAAATTAAGCTTGGAGACTAGTAGTTTTACTGATGATGGAGGCTTTTTCTTAGCTGAAATATTACCAAGACCTAATAATAACGGTTTTTCTTTATCAACATATTTTTCAAGTAAAGGCTTTCCTTTTAAGGACTATTATTTTATTTTAAAGAATAACAAATGGCATATAAATTATTTTGCAACTGAAGGTTATTTGGCAAATGGTAAAGAATACTATTGTATTGATAATCAAGAATTTAGTTTACAAGGTTTAGATAGCCGAACCAGTAGTTTAGATAAAAGCGATAATGAAATATCGCAAGACTGTCCTCCACTTCCAATTAAGTACACAGTTAAAAAAGAAAAAGCAGAAATACTTGATGAAAGTTTTGAATCGAGAACTAAGCCAAATTATTATATCAAAGGTGATCTGATTGAAGCTTTTGACCAAAACGAAGACTGGGTCAAAGTTTCTTATAAGAATGCCACTAAGTTCGGCTGGATTGATAAGCGTGATTTGACGCCTGTTTCAGACTAAGTCAAAACTTAGCTATATTATTTTTTGGTGATGTTCTAAAAAGTATGCTGTCATCAGACTGAGCTATGCTGAAGAAACCGTAGAGATAAACTGGGTAAACTAACGACTTGATGAAGAGTTTATCATGACCAAGAAAGTAAGAACCTACAGTGACGAATTTAAGGCTGAAGCCGTTAAAAAGATCGCTGACAACAATGGCAATATCTCAGCGACCGCAAAGCAGCTTGGTATCGCCATGCAAACTGAACTGCCCCGAATATATCGGAGACAGATTTACTTGAGTCAGTCTGCAATGCCTAACAAAGTCAAATTCTCATAATACTGTCTTTCAAACTCAGCTAGTTTGAAACTTACCAATCTTTCAATACAGGCGCTAAACCCAACCTTTTTCACGAAATTCTTTTAACACCTTTATAAACACTTCCATCTCATCAGGCGTGCCAAGCGTCAAGCGATTGAAGCCTGTGACAGGTGGAAACTCGCGACCAACCTTAATGCCATTGTCTCGCATTCTATCGATATAAGTTTTTAAATCGCCTTTTATTTCATGAAAAATAAAGTTGGTCTGTGAGGGTAAATAGCGCAGCCCCAGATCGTCTAACACTGTTTCGATCATTTGACGTGATTGATTGGTATTGCGCAAACTTAGCTCTAAAAACTTGGCATCATTTAACGTCGCAATAGCAGCAACCGCACCTGACAAGTTGGTATTGTCCATAGACATAAATGCTTCGACAGTCTCAATAGCTTGCGGGTTAGAAATCGCGTAGCCCACTCGCATACCGGCTAAGGCACATAACTTTGAGAAAGTATGAATAACAATAAGATTGTCTGATAACCCTTGTTTTAACCACTCAATCCCACTCTCAAAGCTTGGATCTGACACGTACTCCAAGTAAGCTTGATCTAATAAAAAGTAATGGCTATCTGGTGCATTACTTACCCAATTTTTGAGCTTTTCCGTTGATGTAATGATGCCAGTTGGATTATTTGGATTGCAAATATAAAGTAGGCTGATGCCATCAAAATCGTCAGCAGCCCTTTGTAGTTCATCAAAATCATAATCATAGTTTTCAGCGGTCAATGGTATCTTAACTACCGGCACGCCAATAGAATTTGCATACATCTCTGCACAATCAAACGTTGGTACCGGAATGACCATCTGGAATGCTTTACCTTCTTTTAAGGCTTTGTGTTGCAGCATTTGTATGACCGCTCGCATATTTTCAGTCGAGCCATTGCCTAATGAGATTTGGTTTTCTGCCACACCATGGATGGTGGCAATTTTGCTAATGAGCGCAGCGCGTGGATTATCTGGATAACGAAAGCCCTCACCTAAAGACTCTATAATGGCTTGTTTGGCAGAGTCTGACATGCCTAGTGAGTTTTCATTCGCATTTAATTCTAAGAATTTGTTATTTTGCATGATGGATTATGTGCCTCAACGTCCGTTGTTATAAGTTCATATTGCTCATTGATATCATATTAAGGGGCATTTGGTATAAACACAAGTTTTGTTACAACCAAGTTTTAGTTATTAATAGCAATAGATAAAAACCATCTTTTTGCAGCTCTAAAAACCATAAAAAAAGGTGAGCTGCCCTACTTGCAACTCACCTTTTTGTCAAACATACGCTATTCAACACACATCATTCAATCACGTTCAAGTTGAACGCTAGATTAAATGCGCCTTTAACTCAAGCACTTTATCACGCGTTTTCGCGGCATCCTCAAACTTCAAATCACGAGACATCTGTTTCATAAGCTTTTCAAGACGATTGATTTCTTTGGCCAGCAAATCAGGACTGCGTAAGATACTAATATCCACATCAGGCAGATTGCTCTTGATGGGAATCACTTGATTGTCATTGGCATTCTGATCGTCACCCGTATCGATTTTATCGGTGATACTGCGACGTGCCCCTTTTGGTGTGATGTTGTGCTCAAGGTTAAATGCCACTTGTTTTTCACGGCGACGATCCGTCTCGTCTATCGCCTTTTGCATACTGTTGGTAATGCGATCTGCGTAAAGAATGGCTTTACCATTGATATGACGCGCAGCACGACCAATGGTCTGAATAAGCGCACGCTCAGAACGCAAAAAGCCTTCTTTATCGGCATCAAATATCGCGACCAATGATACTTCTGGCATATCTAACCCTTCACGCAATAGATTAATGCCGACCAACACATCATGCACGCCAGTGCGCAGTTCATGGATAATCTGCATACGCTCAACGGTATCAATGTCAGAATGCAGATAAGCAACTTTGACATCATATTCTTTTAGATAACTGGTCAAATCCTCTGACATGCGTTTGGTCAATGTGGTAATTAATACGCGCTCATCTTTTTCTCGGCGCTTGGTAATCTCTGATAACACATCATCAACTTGCGTCAATACAGGACGAATCTCAATCTCAGGATCAATCAAACCGGTTGGACGGACGACTTGCTCAACGACTTGCTCGCTGTGCTCAAGCTCATACAATGCAGGCGTGGCACTCACATAAATAGTCTTAGGCTTGATATGCTCCCACTCTTCAAACTTCATCGGACGATTATTCATGGCACTTGGCAAACGAAATCCATAATTGACCAAATTTTCTTTACGCGACCTATCACCTTTATACATTGCGCCAATCTGCGAAACGGTGACGTGTGATTCATCAAGGAACAGCAGTGCATCTTCTGGAATATAATCAAACAACGTCGGTGGTGCTTCCCCTGATGGACGACCAGAGAGATGCTGTGAGTAGTTTTCGATACCGTTACAGTAACCCAGCTGTTGAATCATCTCAAGGTCATACTGGGTACGCTCTTTGAGACGTTGCGCTTCAATCAGCTTATTGTTATCACGGAAATACTCCAAACGCGGCTCTAGCTCAGCGCGAATCGTATGACTGGCAGCTTCCAGCTTATTACGCGGCGTCACATAATGTGATTTTGGATAGATAGTAATACGCGGCACGCTACGTACTGTTTTGCCTGTTAAGGGATCAAACCAAGTGATTTTTTCCACTTCATTATCAAATAAATGCACACGTACAGCCAACTGTTCAGATTCAGCAGGATAGATATCGAGCAGCTCACCACGCAAGCGATACGTACCACGACCAAAATCTAGCTCGTTGCGTGTGTATTGCATTTCAACCAAACGTTTAATGGTAGCGGTACGATCTATCTGATCACCGACCACGACATGCAGTAGCATTTTTAGATAACTTTCAGGATCACCCAAACCATAAATACACGATACAGAAGCTACAATAATCGCATCACGGCGCTCTAATAGGGCACGCGTCGCTGACAGACGCATCTGATCGATATGATCATTGATGGCGCTGTCTTTTTCGATAAAAGTATCACTCGCTGCGACATAAGCTTCAGGTTGGTAATAGTCATAATAACTGACGAAGTACTCCACCGCATTATTCGGGAAAAAAGACTTAAATTCACCATACAGCTGAGCGGCAAGGGTTTTGTTGTGCGCCATGATAATCGTCGGACGCTGAGTCTCAGAGATAACCTTGGCCATGGTATAAGTCTTACCAGAACCCGTCACCCCCAACAGCAACTGCTCATTCATACCAGAATTAATACCATTGACCAGCTTTTTGATCGCTTGTGGCTGATCCCCTGCTGGTTCAAAATCGGTGACCATCTCAAAGGCACGACTCGATATTTGCGTCCCTGACGCATTAACACCACTAATTTCAGCTTCGCCTTGGAGCTGAGTGGCCAATTGGTTTAACTGACGCGATGAGCGCGGTTCGGGCATACGCATAATGGCTTTCTTCTTCTTGAGGTTTATAACAATATGGGGTCTGAGCAGCGGTTTTTAAAGGCTTTTTAACGGATAGTGACGAGGCCTATCTCATGATTACAGTGATATTTCACAGCCCAAAATGCAAGTGTATAAAGATATTTTTATCAAAGAATCAATTTTTTATTAGGTGATAAATCTTATATTGTTATAAAAAACTCACACAATCTTGAATAAATTTACAAAGATTTTCATGGTTAACAAACTCCTTACACGACCACCTCATAAAGCCTAACACTGAATGGTTCAATCACAGATTTAAGCTGTTATTATTCATAACGAATCAACAAGCACTACTAATACAAAAACCAAATAAGAAACGAGTGACCTATTTAATTCAATAAAACAAAATACATAATGGAGTAAGATATGAGAGAACGTTACGCAAGTGGAATTTCCGATGAAACTGCCAAAAAAATGATTGATGTGTTAAACGCTAACTTAGCAAATGTCATTGATTTAACTTTAGATGGCAAACAATGCCATTGGAATTTACAAGGTACTGGCTTTATCGGTGTGCATCAATTATTAGATGACACGTCAGACCGTATCCTTGAAGTATCAGATACTATCGCCGAACGTATCGTAATCTTAGGTGGTCAGCCAAACGGTTTGGCCAGTCGCGTGGTAAAAGAATCTATTTTAGACGATTACCCTACTGACATTACCGAAGTAGATCAGCATGTTCGCGAGCTGACGAGCCGCTACAAGAAAGTCGCGGAAGCTTTGAGAGAAGCGATCGCTACTGCTGGTGATGCAGGCGATGAAGACACAGCGGATCTATTTACAGAAGCCAGCCGTATTATTGATAAAGATGCATGGTTCATCGGTGCAAATGCGCCGAAGAAATAATACCGTTATAAGTTTAGTTGATTATTAACGTTATTATATTAAGTGAAAAGTATTATATGAAGTAAAAATAGAAAAGGTCACCTGATTGGGTGACCTTTTTTTATGCACGCATGTTCTATCATGTTCTATTTAAGGGCTTTTAGTTCTTCTATAGTCAGTTCAGAATAAAATCGATACATTACTAGTTAGGTGCGACTGGTATAAATTTTCCTTGCTTGCTACTATCATAGAGGCTACGAAAAATTCATCCCAGTCGCACTTTATCTGTTTTAAAGTGAATCCACTATATCATAATGGGCAAAGCTTTCTTTAGCTCGGCTGAAACATTCTGTATCATAATAGACTGTTTTTCTATTATGCTAGCCCCTAAGTCGCTTTCGTAAAAATCGATTTGAGCGTTAACTTCTTCTTGAGTAAAATACTTTTTTGCTACATTGATGCAAGCTTTAGTCAGCGTTTCAACATCTGTAACCTCATCAATGTGCAAGACTTTTATTGATTTGACAAGAGAGGCTTCAGTCGGAGCTAATAAATGATTGGCTTGATTATTAGACATAACCGCTTTACTGCTTTGGTTAGGCTCCCTTTATCACTAACTCAGCATTCACCGCTTTATAGCCACAGTAGTTGTTAATAGCACCGTCATCTAGACTGTCATGTAAACCCTTGTTCATTAGCCAAATAATTTTCCGGCAAAGATAATGTTGTGGCATTGGGCACAGACAGTGTCAAAATAGCTTCTTGAAAGATAGGATTACATCGAAACAAATTTTCAATGTCTTCAAATTTTTGCGCGATTTCTTTTTCTTTTTGATTGCCAGTGATGTCTACTGCCGCCACCATAAATATTTTCTTGGGTCCCACCCACTCTAGGTGTAAGTAAGAAACACTATCAATATCTGCATGATTGAGCAGCTCGCTCAACGCATAGGAATGCATCCTATCAGACACCTTGTAACCAATCAAAAAATCCCGATTACGGCTGATCAAAAAGATAGCGACCACGCCTAATAATAGCCCGACGACGATAGAACCTAGCGCATCCCAAAAGGGCTGTCCGGTATAAGCATGCATACCCATCGCAGCCGCAGCGATAACCAAGCCAACTACAGCCGCTAAATCTTCAAAAAATACACCGCGTAAAGTGGGGTTCGACGTATCGACCACATAACCAATAGCGCTGACATTAATCGCTTCACCATGTTTTTTACTTTGCAGGTACGCCTGCACCAACGAAAAGCCTTCTAGCACAAAGGCGACTGCTAATATAATAAAACCAATGGTATAGTCGGTCTCGCTCTCAGCCGCATTCCACTCGGTGATACCAGTATAAATGGAGACAATGGAACCCGCCATAAAGACGCCAAATGCCGCAATCATCGACCAGACGTATGACTCTTTACCGTAGCCGAGCGGATGACTTTCATCAGCAGGTTTGACGGATTTTTTTTCGGCGACAATTAATAAAGTGCCGTTACCTGCATCTGCCCAAGAGTGTGCTGACTCTGCAATCATAGAAGCAGAACCTGTCATAAACGCCGCTACAGTTTTGGCAATAGCAATGATGAGGTTGGCCCCGACGGCAATCAAAACCGTCGTCAATGAGGCAGAATGCTGTTCTTCTTTGTTGGTTGCTGACTTAGAACCATCAAAGCCGGAACGAGAATTACCATCAGAAGTGGCGTCGTTAATGAGCGTACCAGCACCTCGAGCACGACTATTGCGGCGTACTGACTGATTAGGAGTAAGAGTAGGAATATTTGAATGGGTTTTTGATGGCTTCAAACTCATAATAGTCTCAGTAAAATAGCGAATATTTAACCACTAAGCTGGAAACCCTTGGCTACTGTGTCATGTTACTTAGCTTGATTGTCATGACTGCTGGCTAGCTCACCAATCATATTCTCAATATCACAGCTAGGACGGTGTGAGCTTTGCATACGTAGGTTCTTACGTTCTAAGCCTGCATCAAAACGACACTGCTGCATCAAATTTTTGATATCAAGCGGCGGCGCAGGAGTTGGTTTGCCATTGTCATCGATGGCGACCATCGTAAAGTAGCAGCTATTGGTATGACGAACCGTACGCGCCCGCACATCTTCTGCTTCGACACGTATGCCCACTTCCATCGACGTTCTACCCACGTAGTTGACGCTCGCGGCAAAGGTCACCAGCTCACCCACATAGATTGGCTCACGGAACATCACCTGATCAACCGATAGCGTCACCACATAGTTGCCGCTATAGCGACTGGCACAGGCATAAGCGACCTGATCGAGCATTTTGAGTAAATCACCACCGTGTACATTGCCGATGAAATTTGCCATATCAGGGGTCATTAGCACCGTCATATATAGTTCATGGTTCAAAGGGGCTTTTTTGGCGGTGGAGGTAGTATTGTACTGGGGCATAACATTCCTTACGGTGTTCTAAAATTTATTGGCCTTGAGCGACCAAACGGGTTTTGATCACTTGCCTTCAGTAATTTTTTATAAAGATAACCATTCTCATAGTCTATTATAATAGTTTCCATTATAGCAGTCTATTTTGAGTGGTTTGTAAATAGGTTTAAAGGGTGAAATCACTGGTTCCACTTGGGTATACCTTAAAAGATCCAATCAACGGTACGGAATCGCCAAAATTGTCGGGGATTCCGTGCTCTGAGATATATTCAAAATACCTCAAAAACGCGACGATACTGCTGATATTAATTTTTCGTAGCCTCTGTCTGCACAGGCACAGCAAGCAAGAAAAATTGATATTAGCAGTGCGTGATGTATCGATACTGCTTTTCACTGACTATAATGTAAAACGGTATACCCGAACTGAAAGCAAAGCGCTATTTGCATAAGCATTAAATTATTAATACATCTATTAGAATAAATGAGAAACCCTATAATGAAACAACCCTTTCAAACCCTGTTAAATCAAGTCGGACTTACCGCTTTAGTGACAGCATCATTACTATCTGGAACCGTACAAGCAGCAGATAACAATGACCATCTAAAGAGCACAGTTGATCAACAAGCCAAATTACTAATGAATGAGCATAATATTTCAGGAATGGCTTTTGGTATTATTGTTGATGGTAAATCACATCTCTATCATTATGGTTTGGCTGACAAGAAAGCCAAAATACCTGTCTCAGAAAACACTATTTTTGAGCTAGGCTCAATTAGTAAGACGTTTGCTGCTACCTTAGCCAGTTATTCAGAATTAAATGGCACACTTGCATTAGAAGATACCGCTGACAAATATATTCCTTACCTAAAAAACAGCGCCATTGGCAACACCAAGCTTATAAACCTAGCCACCTATTCAGCTGGTGGTCTACCGCTACAAGTCCCTGATGACGTCAAAAACAATGAAGAGTTGCTCCGTTACTATAAATCTTGGCAGCCTGTATTCCCTATCAACTCAAAGCGTCTGTATTCCAACGCCAGTATCGGTCTGTTTGGCTATATATCGGCATTGAGCATGGACGCTGATTACACACAATTGATGGAAGAAAAAATACTGCCGTCACTCAATATGCCCAACACCTTTATCAATGTGCCTAGTGACAAGATGGCTGATTATGCATTTGGTTATAACGCTGCTGGCGATGCTATCCGAGTCAATCCTGGCATGTTAGACGCTGAAGCCTATGGCATTAAATCCACCATTAAAGATATGACGCATTTTATGGCGGCGAATATGGGGCTAGTACCGCTGGATAAAGATATTCAGCAAGCACTAAATAATAATAGAAAAGGTTACTATCAGGCGAGCACTTTTACACAAGGGTTAGGATGGGAGATGTACCCTTATCCTACTCAGCTAGATACCTTACTCGAAGGTAACTCAATGGATGTGGTGCTAAAGCCTCAAACCATTACAATAGACAATCATCCAACGGCTGTCTTAAATAACGTCTGGGTCAACAAAACAGGCGCTACTAATGGGTTCGGTGGCTATATCGCTTATATTCCTGCCAAAAAATCAGGCATTGTTATTCTGGCAAATAAAAACTATCCAAATGCAGATAGGGTCAAAGCAGCCTATACGATTTTAGAGAGTGCGATGACTCGTTAATTAATCTTGAGTCACAAAGCAACCTTATAGAAAACAGCCTTTCATTAATAATCCAGTCCGTAGGTTGGGTGGAGCTTGCGACACCCAACCTAATAGATTAAGATCAACTTTACCCTATCACTCGTAGAGTATCATGCAATATCGAAGGCACTATCATCAAGGAGCGAGTTATTTCTTCACTATCAATCTTGCGGGATCGGTTGTTGGATCACTATTACATGACGATAAAAGGTCAACATAGTCATAGAGTGTCGTTAGATATGATATAGAGCACCAATTGATGTTTTTCACTAAAGTCGTTAAAATAGTGTGTAAACACCCTTATTTTATTGGTTTATTATGCGAAATATGTACGATTCAGATCAGCTCGTTACCCGAGTGAACTCTAACAATTGCTTGCGATGAAGTATTGTTCAGAGCCTGATAAGGAGCTTTAGCTTCCTTACATTCATCGCCACATTACTTGTATGCCTCTTTTATAGGGATGGCGGCGGTTATTTATGTGGCGATTAAATCAGGACCGTGGATGATAATTCATCCACGGTCCTTTTCGTTTGAGTTGTCTAACGGCAGCTTAATAGAGCGAGCAGGGCTTCCCTTGCTCGCTTTTTTTTGCCTCGTTTTTAGGGGATCAAATTACTTTCGGAGTTTATTATGTCTCAAAATATTTACGATAATCAGGCTTTTTTCGATGGTTATGCTCAACTACCACGCTCTCAGTTTGGCTTAAAAGCTGCACCTGAATGGGAGACTGTTAAGACCCTACTTCCAGACATTTCCGGAAAACGAGTCATAGATCTCGGCTGTGGATACGGTTGGTTTTGTCGCAGTGCACGAGAATTAGGGGCTACCGAAGTTCTTGGTATCGATTTGTCCGAAAAAATGCTGGCACAGGCACAAGAGCTCACAAATGATAGTGGCATCAGCTACCAGTGCGAGGACCTCGAGCATCTTTCACTACCGAATCAGGCTATTGACTTGGTATATAGTCAAATGGCTTTACATTATCTGCCTGATCTCGCTCCGCTATTTTCTGTCATCTATCAATCACTGCAACCTGACGGTTGGTTTGTCTTTACTGCCGAACACCCAATTTATACTTGTTCGGTACGCCAAGGTTGGCTCACTGATGATGAAGGTCAGCGATCATGGGCAGTCAACAACTATCAAAATGAAAGTCAGCGCGTAAGCAACTGGCTAGCTGACGGGGTGGTAAAATATCACCGGACTTTGGGCACTATATTAAACGCGCTGATGGCTGCTGGTTTCACTATTCGCCATGTTAATGAGTGGGGCCCAACAGCGCAGCAGATAGCAGAAAACCCTGCGCTTGCTGAAGAAGCGGAGCGCCCAATGATGATATTAGTGTCTGCACAAAGATAAAACGACACCAAAGCGTTTTGGTGCGACTGCCTCCATTTAGGGCTTGATATCAAGTCCTAAATGGAGGCACTGATACGCTTGAGATAGCAGAGGCCAACCTTGAGCACTTTGATGAGGTGTGGGGTGATAAGTACCCGCATGTGGTCACCTCTTGGCGTAATAACTGGGAGGGCTTAACGGTGTTTTTCGAGTATCCTAAAGACATCAGAAAAACGATTTATACCACCAATACGATAGAGTCGCTAAACAGCGTCATTCGTACGGCGGTGAATAAGCGTAAGGTGTTCCCATCTGATCAGGCAGCATTCAAGGTGGTGTACTTAGCAACTCAGCAGGCATCAAAAAAGTGGTCAATGCCCATCCGTAACTGGACGTCTGCTCTTAATCGCTTTATGATTATGTTTGATGACCGCATCAGCAAGCATTTAATCTAAATGGCAGTTACACAGAATTTGGGATACCCTCCCCTACGAAGGTAACTCGATGGACGTGGTACTAAAGCCTCAAGCCATTAAAACAGACAATCATCCAACGGCTGTTTTAAATAACGTTTGGGTCAATAAAACAGGCGCTACTAATGGGTTTGGTGGCTATATCGCTTATATTCCTGCCGAAAAATCAGGCATTGTCATTTTGGCAAATAAAAACTATCCAAATGCAGATAGGGTCAAAGCAGCCTATACGATTTTAGAGAGTGCGATGACTCATTGATTAAGCATGAATCACAAAGCAACTTTATAGAAAATAGCCTTTCGTAAAAAACCCAGCTAGATGCTGGGTTATTACATTCAACTTTTAAGAGCACCCTTCGACCAAATAAATCGCTTCTGGTATACCGATATCTATGCTTTCTACCTTACCTTTTAATAGGTTTTTATTGCCTGCTGTCCACTCAGTCGCCTTAATTGTAGAATCACTCAGCTTTTGACCGCCCTTGATATGATATTCAATTTGTAGAGGCAGCTTGTCCTGTTTATCATTAAGCTCAATATTTTCGTCTTTTAATGATTCTCCAAGTGGGCTTTCTTTTATTACCTTGAAATTAACATTAGCAATCAGGCTATAGTAATCACCATCAACCGCATATTTATCGACCTCGTAGTCAAGCTCATCATTATGTGCTTTCATAACCGCTGTGGCTGAATCACCAACATTTATGTCTTTATAAAACGCTATGCTTGGATCCTGAATACTAATCAGGGCAACTTTACCATCTATGATTTGATATAGCACAGAAGCACGATCACCGTACTCTTTATCGATATAGCTCAATTTTGGATTACTGACGTAATAGCACTGTTCGTTATCACTCTTTGCTCTGGTCATTCCTAGGCTACTTAGCAGCTCAGGGGTAATAACCTGACCAAAGCTTAACTTTTGATACCCTGACGGGCTGACGATTTGCTCATCAGCTATATCTGCTACTTCGTTAGTTTGTGTCTTATCCATAACACTCGTATCTGTAGGCGCTGGATTGACAGACATCTCATCATTCTTAGCCATGTCTTTATCTACAGTATTCGTTTGCACAGTGCCGTTATTATTCGAAGATGAGGGCTGTGAGTCACAGCCTGTCATTAGTTGCACAGTACCGATTAATAAAGTAGAAATCACTGCCGTCTTAATTATTGTCAATGACGATGTTAAATGAAAAATCAACATGGCTGAACTCCATAATCTAAATTATACATATTAATATAAACTTCAATGGACTCAGTATAAACTGTTTTTTTATGCTCAATGTTATTCACAGTAATGTCTGACTATCTCAGGAAGTCAAACCATTGATATTTTAAGCTGCAGCGCCAGTATTTCGACTATTTTGAAATGATTTTATAAGACAGAACCTAAACTTTACGCGGCTCAAACTTCAGCGCTCTCTACCCAAGAAAACGCTTCCATGATACTCATCCATTGATCGTCTAATCCCGCCTTTAGCAATAATGGCTCGCCGGTGACCGGATGGCTGAGCGCTAAAGTTTGAGCATGTAGCAGCATACGTGCGCAGTCGTATTGAGTACGAAAAAATCGATTGTGCCGTCCGTCACCGTGGCTGGTATCGCCCACTATGTGATGGAATAGATGTCTCATGTGCCGACGCAGCTGATGCTTGCGACCGGTCTCGGGGGTTAAGCGCATTAGACTATAGCGGCTAGTTTCATGCTTTTTTGACACCGCAAATGGCAGCTCAATTTGAGCCAAGCTCTGCCAATGGGTCACCGCCTCTTGAGCGGGCTTGTCCAAGTTGGCAAACTTATCGGCAATGGCATCGGGCTTAAAACTTAATGCATAATCAACGGTGCCCTGCTCTGGCATAAAGCCACGCACCACGGCTAAGTATTGCTTGGAAACCTTATGCGCAGTAAAAGCCTCGGTAAGGCTGCGCGCCACGGCTGAGCTCTTGGCAAACAACAATACGCCTGATGTCGGCTTATCTAACCTATGTACCGGAAATACATGGCAACCTACCGCATCACGGGTGAGTTGCATGGCAAAGCGGGTCTCTCCTTTATCCAGCCAACTGCGATGCACTAATAGACCCGCCTCTTTATTAATCGCCACCAAAAACTCATCTTCATAGATAATTTCTATTGGGTTAGCGATTTGATTGGCGGTGTCACTTTCGATATCTATGTTTTCAATGCCCATACTTTAGTTACTATTATTTTAAATAATGTAATTATATATCTACTGTCTTTTATATATACCCTTTTTATTGCCCTTTTTGTTGCCCTTTGACTGGCCTAATAAATTTGGACTGTATTTCAGAGAAATAGGCGGTATATAAATAATGGTTAGCTCAACCAATGAAAACGGTACGCCAGCCAAGCAACGATAGCGCTCACTGAGCCAGTTAAAATTCCACCCCACGCAAAATCTACTAACGCGGTATCTAAAGTAAACCCTTTATACAAAGCTAAGTTGGTAAAGTCATAAGTTCCATATGCCATCAGTCCTATCAGACCACCCAGTAAGAAAATATGACCAACAGACGCTCCTGCCTTGATTTGCGGATACAGAACCAATATACAGAGTGCCAATATATAAAACATATAAAACACGCCAGCGGCCATCATATTTGGCTCATCAGCCAATAGATGACCGATACGCGACTCATAAAAAGCCCCTTTCATGGTCGTAAGCCAAACCGCATCAACGCCCAAAAATATGACAACAGCAGCCAGATAGATAAATACGTAAGCCATAATAATATCCTTTTATAAGGGTTGCTCAGCGTTAGACGCTTTTGCACCAACACGCAACCTCAGGTCAAACAATGCGTTAAGCGGATACCTTGTCTGCCGCTGGCAAATCAGAAAAATGCAGCGTATCGATGTTATTTGGTTTGACCGCTGTTACTTGTACCACGCCGATGGTGCGCTCCAAAAATCCGCCTTCACAGTAGCAGAAATAAAACTCCCACAAGCGGATAAAGGCTTCATCATAACCGAGTGCTTTGATTTCGTTGCGCTGTGCCATAAATGCTGTGCGCCAATCGCGCAACGTATACGCATAATCAAAACCATAATCATGCAATTGTTTGATAACCATATCGGTCTGCTCAGTAAACTGAGTATTGAGCTCTTGGTTGGACAACAGACAACCACCTGGGAAAATATGGGTCTGGATAAAGTCGACCGAATCGATATAGTCTTGATAGTTCTGATCATTAAAGGTAATCGCTTGCAGCACCATCAGCCCTGTTGGCTTAAGCAAACTATTACACTTAGCAAAAAACGTCGGCAAGAATTCATGCCCGACCGCTTCAATCATCTCGATACTGACCAATTTGTCATACTGCCCAGTCAGCTCACGATAATCCTGCTTGAGGAGGGTGATTTTATCAGACAGTCCAGCAGCTTCGACTCGCTGCTGTGCCTCATTATACTGCGCATCAGAAATGGTCGTTGTCGTTATATGACAGCCGTAATGCTTGGCGGCATAAATAGCGAAACCGCCCCAGCCAGTACCGATTTCAATGACATGGTCGTCAGCACTCAGTTGTAGACGTTGACAGATAAGCGCCAGCTTATGCTGCTGGGCATCGCTCAGTGTCGTATCAGGCGACTGATATACTGCCGATGAGTACATCATAGTATCGTCCAAAAACCGCTCATACATATCATTGCCCAAATCATAATGCGCTAAGATATTAGACTTGGAGCCAGATTTATCATTACTACGTAGTCGGTGCTTGGCTTTTTCAAAAGTTTTGCTGACCGCAGCGAAGCGGTTTTCTAACTGGTTAAGCACAGCTAAGTTGCGTGCTGCCAACCGAATCAAGCCGGTCAGATCATCCGTATCCCACTCACCATTGATATAACTGTCTGCTAGGGCAATTGAGCCACCAAATAGCAGCTGACGATAGACGGCACTATCATGAATCATCACAGTCACATTTAAAGGATGGCGACCCACTGCTGAGCTGCTCGTAGCCTCAGCGGCTTTGCTACCAAAGCTTTGCTCTTTAGGCGCGTGCTCATTGAATGCTTCGATCAACGTAATACTGCCGAACTGCACGTGCTTTAACGCGCGAAAGATCAACTTTCTTGCCAAACTATTAATACGGTCATTGACTGGCCGCAATACAGCACTGTCATTAACGGCCTTATTAATACGTGCGGTAAATCTTCCTAATGTCGAAGCTGGATTTCTGCTGGTCGGTCGTGCTGACATCGTCTACTTATCCTTATCTAAAGGCCTTATGTTTGGACATTAGGCTCTTGAAGTCGCGTGGCTTAATTCTGAAACTTGATTTCAATTTTGTACTGAGTTTTACATTTATACTGAATGTTAACTTTGCGCTGGTTAAACACTGTCTTTTTTATTAGCGGGTTGTCGCTGTTTGCTATCCGCTAGCTTTTCATCATAATTAATATAAGGCACTTTTTTAATCGCATATAGCTTAAAAGCATGCCAATAAATACGCGTTAACGACGTCATATTCATCAGCGGATTTTTGCGCAAGCTATCACGCACCGTTGCCTCGGTCATTGGTACGCCAGACATCTTGATCCCAGTCTTTAGCACCTCTCCCCGCTCGTCGCTGATATCGATGGCAATGCGTACTTGTAAGCAGTTATCTGGCTGTTGTTTAACCTTAACTTGCCAGCGATAGAGCTGGTCGATAGGATTAAATGGCGAGACATGAAAGTCTTTATCATGGCAGAATTCGGTGTCCGTCCCATCTAATAAAAATCCGTAATAGTGACGTTTATTCCATGGTGTATTAGAGACCTCAGCCAATAAATGCGTTGGCTGTTGCTGCTCATTGAAACCCAGATAAAAATTGACAGGGCTAAAATATATACCTACATTGCGGCAAACGACCAAACCTAGCATGTCACCACTTGGCGTGCTACCAGCATGGGTCATAAAAGCCTGACGCAGTTTTTGCTCAAGCTTTTGATAGCTACTGACGTTAACTAATTTATTGTTGGCTACTCTATTATTAGCTTCTTTACTGTTTTTAGCGTTTACATCGAGCGATTTTTTAGCATCATTTGGATTATTATTTTCACTTAGGCTATTTGGCTCTTGCGAACTTAATTCTTGTGATATGCCTTGTAAATAATCATCAGGATAGAACTGCTGTAATGCCTTTTTTCCTGTGGAAAATAATGGCAGTCCTTTTAAGCGCTTACGTTTACCAAAGCCTGCTGTATCGACTTCAGGGAGCGCCTGCCCTGCTGCTAACGCGCTAATATTGACACCCCAATAGCGATACGGATACACAAACTTATGCACATTTGGCAGTAGCCGACTGTGCCACGTAGTCCCATGAAATAACTGGTGCGGCAAGCTGTCAGAGTTACAAGGTAACTCATGCTCTGGCATTGCGTGAGACGGATGCGCTGGGGTCGTCATAGGACTCTCTTTTATTTCACTCATTACTATGCTGCTTAATACTATGTTGCTTAGTACTATGCTGCTCGGCTTTACGTCGACCAAATAAGCCACGTTTTTTCTTTTGTGTCGAGTCATTAGTGGCAGACTGTAAACGGTGAACGTAATCAACCAATTCCTGATTGGTCGTTGCCGTCACTACCTGACGCTTCGTCAGTTTACGTGACTGTTTATCCGCTTTTACTGGCAAGTCTTTATAACGAAACGGTGTGTGTGCGCTATCGCTATCCGGCAAGTGACTTGGGTCGACTTCATCTTTTATGTCAATATTATGACCGAGCGCTTGGCAAACTCTTAGACCACTACGCACGCCATCTTCGTGAAAACCATTGAACCAATATGCGCCGCAAAAATGCGTATGCAAACCACTGCCAGAGATGTCTGACCAGTTACTTTGAGCATCAATCATCGCTAGATCAAACACGGGGTGGCTGTAATCAATACGTTTAACAACCTGCCTATCGTCAATATTTTCATTAGCTGCGGTTGGATTCAATGTGACCAAATAATTATGCTTTTTGGTCAAGCGTTGCAGAATATTCATATGATAAGTGAGTACAGGTTTTGAGGCGGCCTCTACGCGCTCAGTCTTTGTAGAATCAGTCTTATCGTCTATCAGATAATTCCAGCTTGCCCACGCTAGAGGTTTTTTGGGCAACACTTGGGTATCAGTATGCAGGACAGCCGTATTTTTGGTAAAGCGGAAATGACTCAACACGTCAGCTTCATCGGTACTGGCATCTTTTAGAATCTTGAGCGCGGTATCTGCATGGCAAGCAAAGATAACGTCATCAAACACAAGGTTTTCCATACTGTTATCAGCATTATCTTTGTTCTGAACCATCAATAATACTTTATCACCATCACGAGCCACAGACTGTACCGGAGTATTGACTCTTACCTTGCCGCCTGCTTTAACGAAGCGGGGAATCAATTTATTAACATATTGTTTAGAGCCACCTTTAATCGTAAACCATTGCGGGCGGTTAACCACATCAAGCAGGCCGTGGTTATCAAAAAACTGGGCAAAAAACACCAATGGAAAATCTTGTACTTCGTCCAGACTGGTTGACCAAATAGCAGATACCATCGGCAGTAGATAGTTATCGGTAAACAGCTGACCATAGCGTTTTTGCGCTAGATAATCGCCCAATGTTTGCGCAGTAAAGCCGCTGACATCTTGCCCCTGTGCACGCGCCGCATCATAATCTTGACGCAGCTGCTTGATATGCTTGTTAAACTGTAGGATATCTTTGATAAATTGCCAAAACTTAGGATTGAGGACATTTTTGCGCTGCGATAATAGTGTGTTGAGTGTATGACCATTATATTCAAAGTTACGCGCGGTATTTTTTACTGAAAAACTCATATCCGTTGCTTGAAACGGCACTTGTAACTCATGAAGCAAGCGAAAAAAGTTGGGATAAGTACGCTCGTTAAAGACAATAAAGCCGGTGTCTATCGCGCTGTTTTCTACTTTACTGCTCTTTGCTTTTTTGCCATCTTGTAGCGCCACATCGATGGTGTTTACATGCCCACCAATATAATCATTGGCTTCAAATATCGTCACATCATGCTCTGCTATCAGATAATGAGCACAAGTCAGTCCTGACACCCCCGATCCGATGATAGCGATACGCTTTTTCACGGGCGCATTAGCTGAATCTTTGAAGGCGTTGGGCTGTTTTTTATTGGTTGACACTGTATTCGCACTGGCACGCTTACGACGATTGAACAGCATAAAAGTATTCCTTTCTATATTATTTTTGCTATTTTTGGATAAGCGATATTTTATAAATCTCAAAGTCTTATTTTTTATTCATTTTTTCACTGACCCGTTGCCAGACCAAATCTGGCAACGTAGCCAGCACTTTTAATGGTAAGGTAAGTTTTTTGGGGAATTCGATTACATCATGCCCACTGGCAATACCATCGCGTATCGCTTGGCTTGCCTGTTTTGGTGTCTGTATAAATGGCATAGGAAAATCATTTTGTTTGGTCATCGGCGTTTCGACAAAGCCCGGAACCACTAAGCTCACCGATACATCCTGCGGAGCAAGACTAATCTGTAAGGTTTTCATAAGATAATGGATAGCCGCCTTTGAGCTACCATAGGCTTCGGCACGAGCAAAAGGCACATAAGCAGAGGCTGAGCCAATACCGACTAAGCGACCTTTTGAGGCAATCAGCTTTGGCAACACCCCTTCGATGGCGTGCGATAACGTGCCCATATTGACTGACATGACTTTCATAAACACACTACTGTCAAAGTTTGGCATGTCTAAATATTCACACATGCCAGCACCGCAAATCGCCACATCAATCTGGCTAATCTTGTCAAAGGCTGCAATGACTTTTTCTCGATCCATGAGATCCAAATCGATCGTCTCTGCCCCTAGTGCTTTCAGCTCAGCCAGCGCTTCATCATCACGCCCAACGGCATGGACATAATGACCGTCTAACAGATAGTCTTTGACCAGTTGCTTACCAATACCTGAGGTCGCGCCAGTGATAAGTATGTGTTGTTTTTCGGGAGCGTTTGTCATCGTTAATATCCTTTTTAACCAGTTTTATCATATAGAAATCTTAACCGCCATAATGCATTAATCGCTCATTTTTTATGTTTATTGATAGTGAGTATTAGTAGCATTTACATTAACCAAGCATGGCGCTTATTTACCAAATCTAAATAATTATAGTATAAGGCTGCATCTCTATTGTTGTGACTTCGCAATCAATGACGCACAAGTCATGGTATCAATGTGACATATACTTGATCAAACAAAGGTTAAAACTCTCTGCAAAAGCGTCATTTTCTGTTACCGCCTCTATGAGACAGCGTAATAGCAGCATGCTACAATGCCAAAACTGGCAACCTTTATACTGAGCGCTAACGACTTATTATTCAGTAATGCGCGCGTATCATTCAGCAGTAACCAATACGCATAATAAAATGACGCTAAAAACGCTTAAACCATCTTATAACGTGTCCTGATAACGCTTAAAACGTTATATAATTACCAGCAGATTTTCACCAACCCATTCCCATACAAAAAGGAGCTCTCATGAGCGAATTGCAATTGTCTGACCGTGTCAACAACATCAAACCATCCCCTACCTTAGCAATCACCAACAAAGCCAAAGAGCTAAAAGCCTCAGGCAAAGACATTATTGGTCTAGGTGCTGGCGAACCTGATTTTGATACACCAGAACATGTCAAAAAAGCAGCAATCGATGCCATCAATGACGGCTTCACCAAGTACACTGCTGTCGATGGCACCCCAGAGCTCAAAAAAGCCATCATTGAAAAGTTTAAGCGTGATAACGACATCAGTTATGAGCCAAACGAAATCTTGGTATCGGTCGGTGGTAAGCAATCCTTCTTTAACCTTGCCCAAGCTTTTATCAATCCTGGTGATGAAGTGATCATTCCAGCACCGTACTGGGTCAGCTATCCTGACATGGTCATCATCGCAGAAGGCGTGCCAGTTATTGTTAAATGCCCAGCTGAGCAGGACTTCAAAATTACCCCAGAGCAATTAGAAGCTGCTATCACTGACAAAACCAAAATGCTGGTATTGAACAGCCCTTCTAACCCAACGGGCATGATTTATACGCTAGATGAGCTAAAAGCCATCGCTGAAGTGCTGAAAAAGCACCCACAAGTCTATGTGGCCTCTGACGACATGTACGAGCACATTCGCTGGACGGGTGATAAGTTCTACAATATCTTGAATGCTGCGCCTGAGCTTAAAGACCGCGCGATTATTCTAAATGGCGTGTCAAAAGCATATGCGATGACTGGCTGGCGTATCGGCTATGCTGGTGGCCCTGCTAAGCTGATTGGTGCAATGAAAAAAGTACAATCGCAATCAACCTCATGCCCGACCTCTATCAGTCAAGTCGCCGCCGAAGCTGCTATCAGTGGTGATCAAAGCGTACTAGAGCCTATGGTCGCGGCATTTGAAAAGCGTTGTGATTTGGTCGTTGATGGTCTAAACGCCATTAAAGGCATTACTTGCCTACGTCCTGATGGCGCATTTTATGTCTATCCTGACATCAAACCACTCATCAAAGCCGCTGGCCTATCGTCATGTACTGAGTTTTCAGCATGGTTGTTAGAGAAAGTTGGCGTTGCGGTCGTTCCTGGCGATGCCTTCGGTCTGGGTGGTTATATGCGTATCTCTTACGCCACTGATGAAGCGACGCTAAAAGATGCCTTATCGCGTATCGAAAAAGCAGTTGCTGATTTAGACGTTGCTGAATAACGATTATATTTAATCTACTATAAACAGTAATAAGCATTAGAAATATGTAAATAAAAAAGACGCTCACATAAATGATATGTGGGCGTCTTTTTTACTGTGGTTTTAACAACTATCGGTAATGAAAAACGTCTTAAAAGCCTTCATTATCCTATTAAAAATCATTAATGTTGTTAATTATGCAAAAAAAGCTTGACGTATTTTTTATCTTTGCTAGAATACGCCCCACTTAGCAAGAACTCGTTAGAGACTTTCTAAGCTCGTTGTAAGCCATTAAACACTTACAGCTTATTCTCCAATAGCTCAGTTGGTAGAGCAACGGACTGTTAATCCGTGTGTCCCTGGTTCGAGCCCAGGTTGGAGAGCCATATTTTAGTAGTAAATTTTTTGAGTCATCTTTGATTCGATTATGGCATTTGCCAAGACCCTCATCACTTTGATGGGGTTTTTTTATGGGTGTTATTTATTGCTTTATGTTTTAGATGGTATAGTCATTGGAAGGTAATATCGATACATCACGCACTGCTTATATCAATTTTTCTTGCTTGCTGTGCCTGCGCAGACAGGAGGCTACAAAAAATTGATATAAGCAATACCGTCGCGTTTTTAGGATATTTTAACTATAGTCAAATACATATAAATCCGCTACATCGTCATCCTCGTTAAGCATACTAATGTATAACTTGCACTCGGTTTCCTTGTATCGAAATTATTTGAATTCAACTATATCCTAAAAATATTTTACTACTGACTCATGAAAACGACCGTCAGTGCTAAACTAACGGCCGTATTTTACATTATTATCGGTAAATACAAGCAGTTACGGCAAGAAAATTGAAATATGCGCTTGTTCTTTATTTTCTTGGATGACGTTATCATAAGCTGAGAGTTGATGATCCGTGAAGCTATTGGTCAGATACCACATGGTTGTAAATATCGCGGTCAATAGCACTGCCATTACGGCAACGATGATCCATAGCGGTGTTTCACTGGTCAGTGTGTGCTTAATCTGATCAGGAATCGCCCAAAATGGCGAAAACTCATTTTTATTACCACGCAAATGCTCAATCTCATCACCCAAACGCGAGATAAGATAGCGAATCTTTTCTGGCGCCTCCAAACGATACTTTCCTTGAAAGCCAAGCAACATCGCATAATGATAGACTTCTAACGCTGGCAGACGCCTCTCCCCTTGTTCACGCAGACCATCTAAGCGCTCAAAGAACTCATTGCCAGCGATTTGCGAACCAAACAAATCTAACTGTAAAGGGTTTAGCTCCCAAGCGTCCTTTAACGTTTGAAACTCTAGCTCTTGCGACGTCATGATTGTCTCATCAATCAGCGCACAATAAGCATACTTGGCTTCGTGAATATCTTCTGACAAAAAGCCTTTTTTACGAGCATTCATTTCGAACTTATCTAAAAACTCGTATATTTTTTGACGGAACTTACGCGGTTCGGTACTAAAATAATGATTACGCAATAAAAAAACCAAGTAAAAGCCGTCATACATAATATCAACCAGCGACTGGCTGTTGATGCGTCTATCAAGGCCATTCGCTGATACTTTTGATGCCACCTCGCCTGAATCTAGCAATGAAGGCGCAGAACCCATTGAATTGTTTACTGACATGATGGTTCCTAATACTTATTAGTTAAAAATGCTATTTGATACGAGTAATACACAACGCTACTGTACGATGGCCATCAGCTCTATTTTTAAGTCATCAAAGCCGTTAGGTACATAAATACAGATAGACTCAGACTTAATCATCTCATCATACAGCTCACCGACTGGTTCAATAGTGAAATAGCTAAAGCCTGGTCTTACCGGTATCGCACTAGGTACTTGGGTGACATGCGAGACTGGTGACCCCGGTAGTGCTGATAGTACCCGCTTCTCTACCGCGTCTGGCGTTGCCACTTTGAAGCGTCTTGGCACGATATCAATGAGCTCATGCATCGGTAGCGATGAACTAACAGACAGATACAGCTGTGAGCTGCGAGTAATCTTGTCACTGCTCAGCTCCCCTGTGTAGTAAGACGGTTTATTTTGACGCAAAGGAATAGAGATAAAGTTGCTAGCAATCACCGTATTAAGAAGCTCACGAATGATCAGAATGATATTAATAAAAGACTCATTGGCATTGTCATGCTGATAAGACGGCAAATCACCTACTTTATATAATGAGCTAAAGGTCGCCAATTGACTGGCAACATTCAATAGCGCCTCATAAAGCCGTTCTGGATGTAGCTTGGCATTATTGTATAAATGGCTGAGCTGAGAGTATGCGGTATTCAGCGTATGCAAAAGCCAAAAAGACGCAATGTCTGATGAGCGAAACTCTAGCAAATCATTGTTGGATTGACGATGATGGTCATAGAGAGAGGTGGACTTGGTATTAATCATCGTCATCAAGCGATAGACTTGGTTGACCAATGCAGGATTACTGGTGATATGGACGCTAGGTACAATATAATCCTCGTCCACTTGGTAGACACCTTGGGTGGTACGTAGCAACTTAGCAACTAGTAAAGAGACGGTATCTTGACTGGGCGCTTGAGCAGAATGGCTCAGCTGCAAGCTTGGTGACAGTTGAATAACATCGATCATCGCTTCGGCAGCTTGACTGTACAGGTCTTGTGCCTCGACCGTATTTCTCACATAGCGTGCTGGGTTATCGCTTTGTTCTGTCTGTATATTGCTACCGCCACTATGAACAATCTCAAGGCTCAAAAACACAAATATCTCATCGTCGTTACTGTGAGCATCAAGCGTAATGGGCTTTGGCAGCGCATCGATACGTGGCGCTTGATAGATAGTACCGTCTGGCAGCACACCGTAGATGCTTTGGAAGCTTAATAAATTGCTCTCTAGTAATTGCTTATCAATTTGCACGTCTGCTATGCCATAAGCATAAGGGTGCATCAGTGTCATACTTAGTGCACGTTGCGAGTTATGATAGCTGTCTTGAATCTGAAAATGCTGGGGTCTTAAAAACAGTCCCTCTCCCCATAATACTCTATGTTTACTCAAGGCTATCTCCTACAAGCAGCTAACCAGCGGTTGCTGATAATATTTAAGTTTGGTGGTAAAGTCAGGCACTAACTCTGGATTGACGCCTTCTTTGATATTGATATCACAAGCGCCAACATTTAAAACCAGTGCTTGGTCAAAATCGATACTATCAAGTGGTATCAATACCTGCGAGCGTTTTTGCGTATGTCTCAGTCCAACCTTGATGGCAATAAACTGTGCATCCTGTGGAATACTTAGCTTAAGACTCGTGGCACGATTGGGAATGACGCTAACTTCTTTAGCAGCCCGCTCCTCTACCTCAGCGAATTGATTCTCTTCTTCTAAAAATCCAATATAAGCCGTGCTCGCGGTGCCTTGTTTGGCACGTCCAGCATTGGCATTAGCCGCAGGCAGAATTTGTAGAGTAATACTTTGACGTTTTAGCTGTTCTTGTAATGCTTTTTGCTCGTCATTCATTGACTCAAGCCGTTGTTGCTGCTGCTCTAGTTGCGCTTTTAGACTTTGCAAATCTTCATTCATTGCCGTGCTTTTATGGCTAATAACGTCTTTCATGCTATCGATGACGGAGGCTTCGTTATTGTTGCCTGACTTGCCTGCCAGTACAGACGCAGTACTATCAGACTTACTAGCACCACTGAGGCTACATCCTGATAGCGTGGTCGTTAATACCCAACCAAGAGCCACTGCCGCTATAGATAATTTCATACATTTGTCCATATTATTTCTGTATTTTGCTTTGTTATTGTCGTTATTGACTGGTCAAAATCTCTGCCATTTGCGGGCGACCAAGCACGCCTTTTTTGCGCAGCTCAACATGGCCCAAATCCATCATACGCCAGTCTCCACCCCACACTAGTCCAGCCGATTTTGCTACTTTACCATATAACTTGTAGCCCTGCATCGCCCATGGATCCTTTTCAGTAATCACAATTTTACCATTTCTAATAAAGGCGCTATCACCTGCTAGACCAAACTGATGATAGCTCTTATAAGATCCTGCCTTGGTGACATTTGGGCCTTTTTTGAGTAAGCGTGCTTGCCTTCCCGGACTACGATAGCCCTCTAACAGCACCATGTCATAACCATACTGATCACTCATCACCTTATAGACAGTCAACAGCCGTTGGACAAACTCAGAGTTCATCTTATTCCAATTACGGTCAGCATTTCTGATGTTAATGTGCCCATTGCTGATATGCGATGCCAAAATATCACCCGAGTAGCCCGTACTATGATCTTGGGTATTTAAATCAGACAGGTCAGGTTCAGGGAGCATTATAGGCCTTTGTACTGGTGACGCGTCTGTCACCACCTCTGGCCAATAGCCCTCGTCGGTTTGCGTGGCTTGATAGCTAGCAATCTCTGCTTCTAGCTCAGCGAAAAGCTCGGCGGGCGGCTCAGGTGGCGGTCGTAAACGCTCCCCGACCAGTAGTTGACTGATTTGCGAATTGGCGATATTCAATGAGTCATCTTGAGCATGATAAACCTCAAGAGAGTTATGCGTAATCAGAAAATAACACCCTGCTGTCGTCGTAAGAATGGCTAAGACAGATAAAGCAGGAACGATAGGAATGCTGTGATACGAGATACGTGGCACAACTGGCAGCTTGAGCGTGGGGCTTCGAAATTTGATCGCTGAGATGCCTTGCCAAGCAGTGCTCACCTTATTAAACAGTCGCTCATACAGCTGACGATCAAAAAGCATGATAATCACTGTAATGGAGACAAGCGTAAAAAGGATAACGACCAAATAAATCATAGGGAAAATAATGGCACAGTGAGGCATAAAGAAAAACAGCGGGCAAAGTATTGGAAAATACTAATGTTCAGCCATCAGCATGTCGTAGCTGGCTATTATATAGACAGATGGAATGTTTTTTTATAAAAAACCCAACTTAATTGTATTTTTTATTAACTGGCTATATTGACTAGCGATATAGCATGGCGATGAGCAAAAATCGAGAAGAAAAACCATTCTAAGCTATTTAACCAAGCAAAGTAATGATACATGGTAGCGAGAAATCTTCAAATACCATAAACTACCTCTAATAAAATTATGTAGATAAGGGGTATGGCAAGTGGGCGTAAAAAAGCTAATAACTTACGGGCGCTATGCTCTTGCACTTTTTTTAGTCATTTATCTGTTATTGGTTTGGATGTACTTTAAAGATAATACGCTGCAACTTACCTCTGCAAGACTTCTCTTATGGTTTGTGATTATTCCAATAACTTTGTTTGGCTTTATCATGTTTATCAGATGGCGACAAAAAAAATCAGAAGCAGAAAAACTAGCGCCAACTCAGAAATTAAGCAAAAAAATAAAGACAACACCTATCGATTCCTATCAAATGTTTATAGATAGCAGCATCTGTCTGCCCGAAGGGACTAGTTGGTCTGAGATCATAGATAATGATGACGATCTCACGGTATTGAGTGAGGCGCTATCAGACTTTGACGGCTTACCAATATTAACCAAGCCGATTGAGGGTGTCATCACCGAACAAGCAGCGCTCTACGCTCATGATGATGAGCTAGATAACGAGGCATATCCTGAAGATGCGGCTGAAAGCCTAAATGAGCTAACAGTGCGTCTATGGGCATTGATTGATAATCAACTTACCGCAAGTGATGATGCACTAAGTGTACTGGCTCAGCATTTCGAGCGCATTATGCAACAAAATAACCATGAGCCAGATTCCGCTCTCAGTATCCACCCAGAATGGCAGCAACACTATATCGCAAGCGCACAGGAAGACCCTTCTGCAGATACCAACCTCCCCGTTACCTCATTGTCTACGCTGTCTGTTTATTTGTCTATTCCTGAGCTGGCTGACGCTAATTATCTGGTTGAAAGGCTAAAACAGCAATTGGCAACCTATGGCATTCCCGAGCAGCTACTCACTATTCAGACCATCATCGCTGATGAAGACCCAAATCTTCCTAATAAAAATGCTCGTCATACCAATTCTTCTCATAATAGCCATGACGGGGCTGATAGCGAGTCCTATCAGCCGCTGCAATTCATTCATGAGCAGCTTATTACCCTAACCAAAGCTGCGACCCCCGAGATTTGTCTTTTTATCACCGTCGACTCGCAGATTAATGAGCAATGGCTTGAAACAAATTTATATGCAGACAACGCCTCCAATCTCTTGCCTACCGAAGCCGGTGTATTGCTGATTTTTTATAACAAAGCCGCCAAAGACCTTCTCGATCTAGATCACAAGATCCGTTTTTCCATGACTGAAATTGGCGAGGCGCTACCCAATGACGCCAGTAGTATGGCCGCTGAGGTGCCGAAGCAGGCTTATAGCCATACTCGCCAGCATTATTTAGCAAATTTAAAAACGATAAAACAGCTGTTACTGGATAATTCATTTGCTCTATTAGATCGCCATGACGATAAAACCAAGGCAGAAGAAAAAAAGTCAGCGCAGGCCATTGACAATAAAACAACAATGACAGATGCGTTAAGCGAAAATAGCATCACCCTCTTGTCAGACATTAATCCAGCAACACAACCTTACGACTTATCCCTACTTATGACATTTATCGATGAATTTATAGCGCAAGGGGCGCTAGTAAATGACCATCATTTAGGGCATTATATGCCTCTGAACTCATGGTTACAGCCTTTTTTAAGTCTCGCACTGTTGGTCAGCGCCGCCAAAAACCAGCCACAGGAGCCTGATATTAAACTCCTTATTACCCAACATAAGCATTGCTGTGTGTTGTGGCTTGCAGAGTCTAACCAAACACTTTAGCCACTTTTAGTTCAGTTAATATTGCTCGTTTTATCGCTTATATCAGTCATTGTTTATGATGAAATGATGACTCTCTATTATTTTAAGATCACATTAGGTAGCAGGCATGTTCTCAAGGTTTTTTCATCTCATCTACAATCCAAGAGTGTTATTGGTCTTAGCTATCATAGTCGCTCTGGTCTTACTCTATGATTATGTCGCGCTACAAACCTTCTTCGTCATTATCGGTGTCTCCATAACCTGTCTGCTGCTGGGATGGTTTGGCTACTACTGGTGGAAAAAGCGTAAAAAGGCAGCCGCTGAGCTCGCAGATTTAGTAGAAGACAATAACGATGAAGGCGCTAATAGTGTCAATAATAGTGCCGCTAAAGACGAGAATGCACAAGAAGTACAAGCCTTACGTCAGCAAATGCAAGACGCCATTAAGACCATACGTAAGTCAAAAATTGGCGATCAAACTGGCAAAGCTGCATTGTACGAGTTGCCATGGTATATGGTCATTGGTAACCCGGCAGCGGGTAAAAGCTCGGCGGTACTTCACTCTGGGCTAAAATTCCCGTTTATGGAAAAAACCAACAAGCTGTCGGTACAAGGTGTCGGCGGTACTCGTAACTGTGATTGGTTTTTTTCTACCGAAGGCATACTACTCGATACCGCAGGACGCTACTCTGCCTACGAAGATGACCGCTCAGAATGGCTGTCATTTTTAAACCTATTGAAGAAGAACCGCCCTAAAGCGCCGATCAACGGTATTATTATCGCCGTTAGTATCGCTGAGCTTACCAAAAATGATCCCAGTTACGCGCTAGACTTGGCTAAAAACCTGCGTAGCCGTGTGCAAGACTTAACAGAGCAATTAGAAGTTTATGCCCCTGTTTATGTCGTATTCACAAAAATGGATTTGGTATCAGGCTTCCGTGACTTTTTTAATGATTACGAGCAAGAAGAGCGCGGGCAAGTATGGGGCGCGACGATTCCCTACCCCGAAGACCCTGATAGCATCAATATCAGCGATGTGTTTGAAGAGCATTTTGGCGTGCTGGTCAACGGTCTAAAAGATCTTAGCACTACTAAGTTGTCTCTGCGTCACCAACGTACGGTGTCTCCGAGTCTGATGACTTTTCCCATGGAATTCCAATCATTACGTCCGATGATTAGAACGCTGATGCACGCCTTATTCGAAGACAACCCTTTTCAGTTTAAGCCCATACTACGCGGATTTTACTTCACCAGTGCCTTACAAGAAGGGCAAGTCAGCAGTCAAATGACCTTGCAGATGGTGCAAAATTACGACTTGCAACCGCCAGCAGTGCCTTTAAGTGCTCAGCAAGAAGCTGCTGACAAGCCTTACTTCTTGCATGATTTATTTTCTAAAGTCATCTTAAAAGATAAGCATTTGGTCAAACAACATAAAAACCGCAACAAGCGTAGCCATCGCGCGCTAGCCACCCTCGCCTCTGTGGTGGTGCTATGTACAGCGGTTGGTTTATGGACTTGGTCTTATGCCAATAACAAGCAATTGACTGAACGCGTAGAGGCTGACTTACAGCAAGTCGCGCTGATGCAAAAAAATGCTAATGGTGATTTGCAGTCGCAACTTGAGTCGCTTACTATCCTGCAAAGCCGAATAGAGCAACTCGAAGGCTACGACGAGGATCGTCCGTTGTCGCTGAGCTTCGGGTTATATCAAGGAGATAAGCTCAAGGAAAAACTGCTATCTGAATACTATAATGGTATAGGCATTATCGTGTTAGCGCCTACCAAACAGAACATTGAAAGGTTTCTGACCGACGTCAATACGAATGCGGCAGATCTAAAAGTGCAGGAGGCAGCAACCTCAGCAGTCGAATCTGAAACCGTGAGTAACGACGCTTATATACAATCTGACCCTACCGATGTAGAGGATGCTTATAATGCGCTGAAAGCTTATCTGATGCTGGGCAATCATGAGCACTTAGAAACCAGCCATTTGAGTGATCAGATGACACGTTTTTGGCGCACTTGGCTTGAGTCCAACCGTGCTGATATGCCGCGTGACAAGATGATTCGTCAGGCTGAGCGCATCTTAAGCTTTACGCTTGCTCATGTCGACGACCCCGCCTTTCCATTGATTCAAAATGACTTGGGACTGGTGGATAAAACCCGTACGACGCTGTCTAAAGCCAGTAAAGGCCAGCCTGCCCGTGAGCGTGTCTATTCTGAGATTAAAATGCGCTCCTCTGCTCGCTTTCCATCGGTGACTGTCGCGCAAATTACTCAAGACAGTGCCAATGAAGTACTGCTAGGCAGCTATGTGATCTCCGGTACCTTTACCAAGCAAGCATGGGAATCGTTCGTGAGTGATGAGATTGATAGAGCTGCTACCAATAGAGTGGTTGCCGACGATTGGGTACTTGCGACCAGTAGCAAAGATGATTTGACACTGACAGGCAGCCCTGAACAAATACGTCAATATCTGGTCAATCGCTACAAACAAGAGTACATCATTGAGTGGAAGCGCTTTTTATCACAGGTCTACATCCGTGATAGTAAAGGCTTCGACGATCATGCGCTCTTATTAAATCAGCTGTCTAACGCCACCGAATCACCGCTAAAAACACTATTTGAGACGGTAGATCGTCAGACCCAGTGGGACAATAAAGCCGCAAACCAACCCGCAGCGAATGGCTCCAACTCTCGGCGCTCATTTGTCAATTGGTTCAAGCAAACGATCCTGCGTCAAAGCCCAGCTGAGCTTCGTCAAGCAGAAGCGGCGATGAATAATGGCAGTAATAACAGTACTAATGAGGCAGCGGCCGTCCCTGCCAGCACCGGCATGGTAGCGCAGGAGTTCTCCTCAATACACAACCTAGTCACCCCAAGAGAGGACAATCAAGACTTATCGCTATTGGACAACTATTTGGCAAGCTTAGGAGATATTAGAACGCGGTTCAATAACATAGCCCGTAGTGATGACATCGGTCCTGATGCCTTGTTATTTGCTTCGCAAACGCTCAGCACTGAAGGCTCAGAGATGACCAAGTCCTTGCAGATATTAGATGAGCAAATACTTAGCCAAGCCAACTCTGAAATAAAACAGCTGGTACGTCCATTATTAAGCGAGCCACTGACTCGCTCATTTACGATGCTCCTCACCCCGACTAAGGCTGAGATTAATAAAGTCTGGCAAGCACAAGTATACAAGCCCTTTTTGGATAACTTGGGCAATAAATATCCATTTACCGCCAATGCTAACTTGGAGGCAACCCCTGCTGAGATTGGACAATTCTTCGGGGAAGATGGCTATGTTGCCAAGTTCGTCAACGAAACCTTATCGCCTTTTATCATCCGCCGAGGCGATCAAATCTCCAGTAAAATTTGGAATGGTGCAGGCTTAGGTCTGAATCCTAAGTTCGTCGCTGATTTTGGCAGATATTTTGTCAACTATACCGGTGGCAATGCTGGGAGCACGTCAGGTGCGAGTGGTGGCAGTGCGACGGCTAATCAAACCACATTCCAAATCATGCCTTTACCGGTTAGCGGTTTGACCGAATATACGATCGTCGTTGATGGGCAGCAGCTGCGTTATCGTATGGGTACGCAAGCATGGACGACGTTTGTATGGCCGAATCCAAGTAGCCAACCAGGAGCCAGCATCAGAGCCAAAAACTACGATGGCAAGGATTACACCATATTTGAGGAAGCTGGTAGCTTTGGCGTTGAAAGACTGATTAATAGCGCCCGCCGCACTGAGCTTGGCGACAATATCTTTGAGATGGCATGGTCAGGTGATGGCATCACTATTCCGGTACGTTTTAGAATCATCAGTGGTAGCAGTAGCACAGCCAGTCAAGGGCGCTCTAACAACCCCTTTACTGGTATGAAACTCCCTAACGAGGTGATTGCCCTTGGGGTCACACGTACGGCAAAGCCCATTGCGGATAACAGTACAGCGGCTGACAGCCCTAACGGTACTAATACCAGTGAAGCAACAGGGCAAAATACTGAGCAAACGAGCACAGCCCCTTCAGTAGCAGGCGTGTTGAACTTGACTCCTAGTACAGACGCCAATACAGGTGTCAACACCAGTGCTACCACGAGTAACGCTCAGAACACTGAGGACAATAGTGGCAATGGCACACGAACCGCCTCGTCTCCAACTACGGCTACCTCTGCGCCGCAGGAGCCAACGCCATGACTCCTGAATCACTACCCTTAGTTTATTTTGGCAAATTGCCAGCTCGTGGAGATTTTATCAGGGCGCGCGCTCATATCGCTGAGACCAATGCAATTGATCAATGGGTCAGTCAAGCCTTGGCGATATCAGAAAACTTATTCAGTGATGCGAGTGACTCGTTGATAGACAGCCCACCGACGAACAACATTGCTTTTTTGAACTTTAGTCACGTAGATACGGTATCTAACGAGATTATTACTGGCGTCCTGCTTCCTAGTCATGACGGTAGCCATAGAAACTATCCGCTTATCGGTTTTGGTGTGCTTCATCTCGATAAACCAAAAAGCTGGATGAACTATCTGCCCGTTAAGTCGTTAACGCTGTGGAATGAGACTTATGAAGTCCTAAGCGTGGCTAAATCTAAAACCGATAGCGCTGAGGTTATGGCGGGTTTGAACAACGGTCAGCTTACCGTTAATAAAAACGCCAGTACCCACTATTACGATTTTATCAATACCACCACATTGCACGATATCGCGATATTGATGAACATCAGTAAATCACAACTGATACAACAAATCATAGCCACAGGCTTGTTATTCTTACCGACTTATAGCAAAGGCTTTAGCGGTCTGAATAAAGCTATATACTGGACCCTGACCTCCGATAGAGAAAACGCCATACATATAGCGACTTTTTGGCATGATCTTATTAGCAGTTTTTATCAGCCACACCAGCTCTATCTGAATACGTATCTGTACCGAGTTTCGAGCTGCTACCGCCTCCTATTGAGCTTTACCAAGCCGGACGGTCGCATGCTTAGCCAGCTGGCAAGTAGTGAGGACAGTCATCCCGATGATTGGGTAATCATTGCTCATAGTGACTGGACACAAAGCTATATCGATGAAGATATCGGCTTGACTCGGTTTAACAAAATATTGTTGCAAGATGACCTTTATCTGTACGATACTAGACAACTGTTTAAAAAAACTTTCTTGGCACAGTAGCTATTCGATAATTGATCGTTAACAAGCATGCTCTCAATAACAGTAAGATTAAAAAAGGTATTTTTATGTTAGCCCAAGTCTCAACCACAATACCTAAATTAACACGTCGTAAAAAAAGCTTATTATTCGCTGCTGTTACTTTGTCTATGAGTGCTGCGGTGTTTGCGGCTCATAATGATGCTCATATTAACAATAGTCCTGAAAATGTGCCTGTGGTCATTAAAGGTGTCGTGGCTACCAGCTCGGATAAGCAGCAACTCCTTGAAAAGCTAAAGGCGCAATACCCTAACAAGCCCGTCAGAGATGAGATCGAAGTGCGTTCTAACATTAGCATACCGACCAACTGGCAACAGGTAGCGACGGCTATTATCGACAGTGATATCTCCAATATCCGTCAGGGTCGTATTGATATTCATGGGACTACCATTAGCTTGCATGGCAAGGTGAGCAGCATTGAGCAAAAGCAAGCCATCCAAAACCGGATACACACGCGTCTCACCGATCTTTACCAATTAGAAAATCAATTGGTCGTCGTAGAAGGTGAGCAGCGACTTATCGATGACACCTTGGGCAACCGTATTGTCGAGTTTGAATCCGGCAGCGCGAAATTGACCTCAATGGGGCTGGGTATTCTAGACGATATGGCAGGGGTGTTACAGCGAGTTGGCGATAAGCCAGTGACCATCATTGGACATACTGATAATGTGGGCAACCCAAGTGCCAATCTGGTCTTATCTAACAAGCGTGCCGAAGCAGTTAAGCAGTACCTCATCGGTCGTAACATTGATGCGGCCCGTCTAAGTACCGCTGGTAAAGGTGACGCTGATCCTATCGCGAGTAATGACAATGAAGAAGGACGTACTCGTAACCGCCGGATCGAATTTACCCTTGGTGAATAACGCTGCTATATACGTTGATTATGGCAGCCAAGCACTGATGCTTATGATGCCGTCTCTGACACAAGAGGGACTACCCCTATGTTACGCTTGACCAACACCGTGCTTCCGATGCACCCTGATAGGCTGTATGCGATTGAAGGCAATAGCCAAGCCCCTTACGCAAGTGCTCGACAAGATATTGCTGCTCACCGAGCGTGGCTACAGAAACTGACTCATGCTCATGAGGAAGCACACATCATCGCTCAGCTAAACCCGAACGGCTGTCACCAGCACGAGCAGCACGGTATTGATACCTATCTATTACACGTCTATATCCATGAGCGCCATCATCCCCCTTTCACACCGTTAACGGCTTTAATCGGTAGTGCATTAACCTTGAGCTTTGATACTCCGAGCGGATTGACCTATCGTCATCTCTATATCACAGCCATTCGTCAATTGGATCATGATGGCAGTTATGGCTATTACCGTCTGCTGGCACAGCCGATTACCTATCACTTGCATCAGCACTTACATAGTCAAATAGACACCAACTTATCTGTTCTCACTATGGTCTCAGAGCGCCTCAGCACACTAGATGTGGACGTGGTCGATGACAGCAGTAACGGTGAAAATGATACGAACTGGATACCCGCTCGTATGACTCAGTGGCAAATGAGTCACTGGTCGCATATTTGTGAGCGGCTCGCGCGTCAAGGGCTAACCGCTTATCTGCGCCATGAGCAAACGGACGATCACAGCCCGCCAAAGCTCATTATCACCTCCGCTCATCCCAGCGATAGCGATGGCGTCAGCCTAAATATTGGCGCATTACGCTATCAACAAATATTACACGACCGTGTCCATGCGCCTGTCTTGGCCATCAGTGAGCAGGTCATCACCCAACCAAACTCAGTAACGCTGCAGCGCTTCAATGCAGCAAGTGTCGCACACCCAACCCAGTCAGCCGATATTGCGATGAGCAATAATGGGGATAAAGAAAATAATCAAACGAGTAGCCATTCACTCACTTTAGACAGCCCAGCCGCCTTTGCACCAGTAACCGATACCGAAACCATAGATGAGGCAAGCATAGTCGCTAACAGTCATCAAAGCAGATATAGCGTCTATCACGCCCTCGCCCATGCTACAGATTTGTGTGTTGCTGATACTTTTATACTTGTCGATCACAGTGCGCTCAATCAACACTACCGTGCTACCCATATCGTTCATTTGGCACGTAATAGTCTGGCACATGTGACTGGACTCACCATAAGCCGCCGCCATCATCAGCGCCATGCCTCAACCCTAGAAGCTGGCAGTCATCTCACTCAGCTCAGACTGATTACTGCTGCTACCCCATGGGTCGGTCCTCTATACAGCAGACAGGCTCTACCGCCGATGACAGGAATTACTGACAGTCAAAGCGATACAGACAGTCGCAATCATATAACCCCGACCAAAAGCTACTTACTGGATAGTCCAGCCCAACCTATCAATCGCCTTGAGGCACAAGCTGGCGCTAACTATGGCACACACTTCACCCATCGAGCGGACGACCAAACCCTGATGCAGTCTATCGGGGATAGCGAGCATCTGATTAATACCGGTAGCCTGCTATCATCGAGTCGCCCTAGCCTATTTGCTACGGATAACGAACAAGCGGTTGAAAGCGGCTATCGCAACACGGGCAACGGCCTATCTGAATGGGTGACTGACCATCGCACAGAAAAAGCGTACTCTCAGCTAAAAGTAGACAGTGCTGGGATATCCGCCAGTCTAAAAATGGGCATTATCAATCCATCAGATACCGCCACGCGTCAAGGCATCAATGCGGCCACTAATGCCCAAATCAACATAAAATCAGGTGAAGCACTCGTCCTATCCACTCAACCGCAAACCCACGCACAATCTGGACAGCATAACTATCAGCAGCATACCCCGACTTTGACCCAAACTGCATTAGGTGGTCAGCACTTAGCGGAACGCTTAACGCAACTGGCAACCGGGCTTGGTAGACAAGTGAATGATCATAAAGCGATTAAATCGCAACTTGAGACTATCGCAGAAGAACAGCAAACCAAGACCCATCAAACAATGCCATTCGCGTTGATCGATAGCGCAGCAGATACAAGCTATGTCGGTACTGATACCCTGATTCACAGAACTATGGGCGAGATGATTAATACCACGCAGCAAGATATGATGATCAGTAGTGCCGATAGTCATAACCAAGTCAGTAGCGAATCACTCAATATAGTAGCCGATGGTCAGTTTAGTATGACAAATAGCAAGGACAATATTACTCTGTCTGCACATACAGGCAAGCTTGAAGCCACCGCAAAGCAAGATGTAAACATCGCCTCCTCAACTAAAGCCGTTGAAATAGTCGCAACGAATAAGATCACGCTGACGGCTGGGGGTGCGAATATCACTCTGGATGGCGGTGATATTACCATCAGTGCAAAATCATTTACGGAGAAGGCGGGTAAGCATAGTAAGGCTGGGGGTGGTAAAGATGGGCTGGGATTGGCAGTGTTGCCTAGCATAATTCCTGAGAAAAAGACGCTGATGGATGGTGTTTATAGTTTGGCGTATCAGTTTTTGGATGACGATGATGAGCCTTATATTAATACGTCTTACACTGCTATTAATAAACAGACGGGCGAAGAGTTCAAAGGTGTCACTAATGAAGACGGATGGTCAGAGCGCTTTCACTCTAATAGCGAAGATGAGATTGAGGTTCATCTAGAGCTTGGTTGGCAGGATGATGAATTAAAAGGTGCAGAATAATGAGTCAAAAATCTAATGGTAATACTGGTCCTTCTGATCCTTTTAAAGTTCTTAGGATCAGCCGTCGTGAGTTTACGGTTCATTTTAGACAGCCAACCGACATGGCTGGACGTTATGGCTTTGACTATCCGCGAGATGCTGACAGATATCCAATAGAAGAGGTAACAGAACCCACAACAGGTAAACGTACTCACAAAGCATTATTTAGAGGTAATCTTTCTAATTTTAAAGATATTTACCTCAAAAATGCTATGTACTCACCATTTTTACATAAATACAATTACTTACCTGCATGGTTGGCTATCTTTCCTTATACCACTAACAGTGTTTATAGAGGCGGCTCATCCATGCATAAAGATGGAGTAAAACTAGATATTGAGCTTCAACAACTAATTGGAGACACCTCTAAACTATCAGCCAGTAAATATACGAAGCTAGAGTTTGTATCTTCAAACCCAAGTAAGCTTACTGTTTCGCCTTCAAGTATGTCAATTAAAGACTTTATCAGTCGAGGACATAAAACTACCGTAGTTGATAGGGCTAATAAGAAAGCTCGGAAGGATTATATTCTCAAAAGAGCGATATTGATTAAGGGAGTAAAAAACCAGCCACTTAGCAAGCATGAAAGTATCACTGTTTACGCTATTTCTGCTAACTCGAAAGACTTAGTAGGAGAGTTGATGGTTCATAAAAATAGCCAGACATACAAAGCCGATTTAGTATTGGTGCCTACTAAAACATCTACAGGTATAAACAAAAAGGCCTCAGAATCTATAGAATGGTATTTGAAATACAAATCATTCAACCAAGCACTCATAAGAGCAGAGATTAAAACTGAAGAGCCATTCGATTTGAACAAATTTGATACCAACACTGATATAGAGTCTTATATAAAGCATGCAAAGACAAATAGTCATACTCCTAAATCAGCAAGTGATGGAATTATTACTGCATATGATAAATATGGGCTGGGAAAACATAAAGATAAGAGTGGTAATACTTTATCCATTAATCAAAAAGGGCATAAAAAAACTTACATTTTTTTATTAGATTTTGATATAACAGGATTAAATGGTCGAGCACCTCCAGATTATTCTACTGGGAAATTTTCATTTGGCAACGTTGTTTTAATTTTCAAATCAGGTCTAAGCAATTATGAGACTTTAGTTCATGAAATAGCCCATAGCCTGGGAGTACCCCACATATTTGAGCCTAGCTTTGCTAACCAATATAAATTCTATCAAGGGTTTAGTGATAAAGTGATGGATTATACTTGGCAACTTGGTACTGGAAACGATAATCCAAATTCACGTATTTCATTTGCAAGGTATCAGTGGTATCTAATGCAAAAAGATCCCAGTATATACAAGCTATAAGAGGTCTATATGAAAACAATAAAGCTCGCACTTACTCTAGTAATTACTGCATTATTTGCTGCCTGTGACGCCACCTCTTCTGACTCACTCACTCTCGATTCAGGTAAAGCAGTCAAATCGACTGTACAACTGGATGAAAAGAGCAGCGCTGAGAGCGTATTATCCTCTAATATGGAACCCCAGATCCAAGAGGATTTCAATACAACAGACTGGGCTCCGCTTATTACCAGAACACCGGCAAAACAAGCTCATGAACCATTTTTCCTACCTGACGAAAACGTAAAAAAGATTAGAGATTTCTTTAACAAAAACCAAAATAGAAAACAAATAAAGAACAGACAATTTGAGGAGACTGCATATGGTTTTTTTAGTGTCATTCAGTATTATGATGACACTATCTTAGATTACTCGTTGGATAAAGTGAATAATAAATATTTTGTCAAGATGTCTAACTTAAGAGGTAACTATCAACCACATGAACCGTTTAATAACACCCATAAAGATGCCGTATATAAAATGTTAAATATAAGCGGGGCAGATAACCCGGAAATATTTTTTCAACAGCTCATAAGTAGCCCTAAGATTACCAAATACAAAGGATGCATTGTTCAACAAAAACAATCAAAATATGCGATGGTGGATTTGACATCATGTGAGTTTGATAATAGAACAGATTTGTCTTTATATAACCCTAAATCTAAACCTTAGAATGAGGCAAGTCATACCAAAATAGCTACGCCAGTCATGTAGCAGTTTGATAGTGAAGAAGGATAAAAATATAAAATTCTATTATTCCAGCAATCAAGGCATGTTTGATATTATGTTTAAAAAAATTTTCATTACTCTAATCTGCTTTAGCTTTCTTTTCTTAGCTACTGCTTGCCAAGCAGAAAAAGAGAGCACTATGCCTGATAAACCACTAAAAATTGCCTTAAACATGACTGCTAAAGAGTTATACGACACAAACCCTGAGTATAAAGCTTTTCAAGAAGCGGACGCTCAGCCTATGGGCGTTACTTTCCAAGGTTACGACTTTCCAAGATATAAAGAGCCTACTGTCATTATTAAATATCCTAATGGTGAGTTAAGTATTGACGGTGTTATGTCAGTCTTGGCTTACGACGATGACAAACAAGCAAATTACAAACTCTCAAAAATCAATCTTGGCTTTTTATTCAACCATAAAGTAAGCGGTATATCAGACGAAAACGCTTATAAAAAATGATGTCTTTCTTTAAACAGCTACAAGATAAAGGTTGGACTTATGCTAAAAGTTTAAGTGAACCTCGTTTAAGCCCTAAAGACAGCTTTACATTTGCCACAAAAGAAGGTGGAAGTGACTTTAATCTTGATTACACCTACCCTTTGAACTTTGAGCAATGGATGCAGCTCAGTGATTTACAAATATGGCAACTGCGACATGCTACAGATGTATTTATGAATATTAGAATAAATAGGCAAAGTGACCCTGAAACAGGCAACCGTCATTACCTGATTAGCTTAGATGTTTTCGATGAGTTGGAATTAATAAAACAAATAATCCCTAATAACTATGATGAATCTTTGACTAAAGAATATAGTAAGCTTTATGGTGGACTTCCTGAAGCTAGACTTTTTTTCGAGACTAAAGCCATCAAAATGGGATTGAAGATTCAGCAAAACCAACCTGACTATACTTTACCACTAGTACTTAAAGAAACAGGCATAGATACTAGTGAGTTTGTCTCTATCGACCCTTACAAAATAACTTATGAAGAGTTTATTAAGCGTCAAGAGGCTGGAGAAGACATGACGCCCTACTACGAAAATAAAACCAAGCCTAATAAACCCGAAATCACCAGTCAAGCGAAAGGCCGCTGCCTAGCTGGTCAGCCCTGCCCTAAATCAGGCTACTGGTTCACGCAAGCAAAATCTGATAGTCGTGCTTACTTTAAGCAAGACGACATCATGCCGGATTACCCTAATAACCAATGGGGTGAAGTCATTTGGCAGTTTGATGGTGAAAAAGGGTAGTTTTTAATATTTCGTTCTAAACCACCTTTGGGTGGTTTTTTATATTTATTACTCTCCACTCAAGCTCAAACCCACGCGCAATCTGGACAACACAATCACCAACAGCACACCCCGACTCTGACTCAAACCGCATTAGGCGATCTAACCCCTTTCGTTTGATCCCTCAGTATACTTTTTGAGGCGCCATTTAAGTTTTACTGCATTTGCCAATCAAACGGCATTTGATGATGACCACGTAACGCCATCATTAGCGTCTGTTGCATCTGCGCCAATACTTCTTTGGTATACGGTATAGCAGGGACACCCCATACTGGATTTGGCCATTGCATGTCGTTCTGATAGCGAACGATATGATGGAAATGTAGCTGCGGTACTTGATTGCCCAGTGCTGCCACGTTCATTTTGTCGGCTTGAAAGGTCTTGGCCAGTTGGCTTGATAACCAGCTCGACTCACGTAAAAACTGCACTTGGTCTGCCTCAGACAGCTCATATAACTCTTTGATGCCTGATACTCGTGGCACCAATATCAACCAAGGAAACTGGCAATCATTAATTAGACGACAAGTCGATAAAGGGAAATCCCCCACTAAGAAACTATCAGCAGCAAGTTTATGATGAAGTTGGAACATAATGACGGTTCTCTTGTTATGACGCTTGAATAAAAGGAAATGAATTAAAAACTTAATGGGTTATAGCCAGTTCAATATGAAAAAGATACGACAAATAAAGCATCCAGCTGGGATGACTTTTATATTGAATCGACTGTATAAAGATAATAGGCTAAATATAGAATGTCGCTATTTTATCAGTTATCCAGTTGATAAAATAGCACCATGACTGATTGCCTTGGAATGTTCGTTTGGCGTAGCATAGTTGACGCCTGTACCTGCTAAGCCGTTGCTTAGAACAAAGCTAAACAGGCTCTGTCACCATATGCTCACTAAAGTAGCGTAATAGCTCTTGGATCACAGTGACGCGCTGCTGCGGTGTTGCCAGTTTATCGGCATCTTGGTAACGAATACCAGAAGCACCATTCATACGATAGCGCTGCCCGTTGCTCTGAATCAATTTAATAATCGCTAACGCATCAACGGGTGTATCAGGCGCAAATTCCAACGTCATACTATTACTATTGGCATCAATTTTATTGATCTTTAGTGGTTCGGCTTGTATACGCAGTCCGTGAATGGCAAAAAGCTGCTTGGTTTGATCGGGTAATATGCCAAAACGGTCAATCATTTCGGTACGGATATCAGTGAGCGCTTCTTTATCATCGGCATTACTGATACGTTTATAAAACAATAAACGCTGATGCACATCGTGTAAATACTCTTCTGGTATCAATGCCGAGCTATGCAGATTAATCTCGCTGGTCAGTGACAATGGCGTACTCAAATCGGGCTCTTTACCCGCTTTAATCGCTTTTGTCGCGCGCTCCAGCATGTCCATATATAAACTGAAGCCAATCGCTTGCATATTGCCGCTTTGCTGCTTACCAAGTATCTCACCAGCCCCGCGAATCTCTAAATCTTCACTTGCCAGCATAAAACCTGCACCCAGCGTATTGGCGCGTTCAATGGCATGTAAGCGTCGCTTGGCATCACCTTTGAGACCCTTAATAGACGGCACAAGTAAGTAACAATACGCTTGATGATGGCTACGACCTACACGACCACGCAGCTGATGCAATTGCGCCAAGCCAAACTTGTCAGCGCGCTCAATGATAATGGTATTGGCATTCGGCACATCAATACCGGTTTCAATAATAGTCGAGCATATCAGGACGTTGAATTTTTTATGATAATACTGCTGCATTACTTGTTCAAGTTGGCGCTCTTGCATTTGACCATGAGCGACCCCTACTCGCGCCTCTGGTACTAGCTCGCGAATGGTCTCAGCCATACGCTCGATACTGGAAACATCGTTATGAAGCAAATACACCTGTCCTCCACGCAGTAACTCGCGCAAGATAGCCTCTTTCATTAATGCTTCTGTTTTTTGCATGACAAAGGTTTTAATCGCCAGACGACGAGCAGGTGGCGTAGCAATAATCGACATATCACGCATACCGGAGAGCGCCATATTAAGCGTTCTAGGGATTGGTGTCGCTGTCATCGACATACTATCTACATCGGTCTGAATCGCCTTGATACGCTCCTTATGACGCACACCGAAGCGATGCTCTTCATCGACAATCATCAGGCCCAAATTAGAAAACTTCACATCGGGCTGTAATAATTTATGCGTACCGATAACAATATCAACTTTACCAGCCGTCAAGTCAGCCAATACCGTATCTTGATGCTTTTTACCGCCAAAACGCGACAGCGTTTCGACTCGTACCGGCCAATCAGCAAAACGATCGCGAAAATTGTCTTCATGCTGACCTGCCAGCAAAGTCGTCGGTACCAATACCGCTACTTGATAGCCAGCACTAACCGCAATGAACGCAGCGCGCATAGCGACTTCAGTTTTACCAAAACCCACATCACCGCAGATAAGGCGATCCATTGGTTGGTTTTGCCTCATGTCTTCCATAACGGCATGGATAGCATTGGCTTGATCGGGTGTTTCTTCAAAAGCAAATTGACTGGCAAACAGCTCATACTGTGATGAGTCGATTTTAAAATGAATACCGACTTTGGCTTCACGCCTTGCTTGCATATTGAGCAGTTCAGCAGCGACATCATGAATTTGCTCCAAAGCTTTTTGCTTGGCTTTGTCCCATTTGCCGCTACCGATTTTATGCAATGGCGCAAGTGCAGGATCACCGCCACTATAACGGCTGATCATTTGTAGATTGGCGACTGGCACATAAATACTGGCATCATCAGCGTATTTCAAATGAATAAACTCTTGCTCGCCATCACCCACATCTAGTGTAATCAGACCATTATAGCGACCGATACCGTGCTCGATATGCACCACAGGGCTGCCTTCGGTTATCTCGGTGACACTCTTAACCAAAAACTCTTCTGACACACCGCTTTGACGACGGCGACGCGTTTGCAGTACTTGCCGACCAAATAATTGTGTCTCACTAATCAATACCAAACGCTCAGGGACATATACCCCGCGTTCAATGGGTGCAACCGTGAGACCAACCTGCGGCAGATTTTTAGCATTGAGCCCAGTAGTTTTATCGGCGGCTAAAAACGCCTCAAAGCTATCATAAGCATTGATGTCTATTTTACCTTTAAACAGCTCAATGAGAATCTCACGGCGACCTGCTGTTTCGGCAACGATTAATACTGGTGTCGCCGTTTGCGCTTGTAGCGCTAAAAATTCTAATAACTCTGTGAGAGGTTCAGCTTTTTGATGATTCACTGATAATTGCGGTGGCTCTAGCGCGCTTAACGTCACCAAGCCTTGCTGTTTATTTGCCGCAAGCGGCAGTTGTGGCTGTAAATCTGATTGTTGTTCAACCTCTAACCGTGAATCATCGCTGTCAATCGCAGCGACATCGGTCATGGTAGCCAATTCATTACGGGCACTGAGAATCACGCGTGGATAATGATTAAGGTGCTCGTTTAAAGTATTTGATAATAAATACAATAGCTCAGGGGCGACGATAGGCTTATCAATATCATGACGACGTTCTTCATAACGGCGCTGAATCTGTGACCAGTAATCTGCTTGCTTTTCGTTAATTAGCTCATCTGTTATAAATAAGGCATCGCTTGGTAAATAGGCAAATAAGCTACTCTCCGCCTCCCAATCCTTTAAATCAAAAAATAATGGTTGGTAGTATTCTAATCCGCTACTGGCGATACCTGCCATCACATCTTTATGCAGCTCAAACTTACGACTACTGGCACTAGGGAACATGGCAGCAAAGTTAGTGCGGAAAGTCTCACGCCCTTCATCGAGCGGAAACTCTTTCGCCGGTAGGATTTGAAATTGCTGGATAGGCTTTGAGATATCTGGCAGTTTATGCAGTAGCGATAGTGACTCTTTTCCCATGCTACTATCATTGCCGCTCATCATGGTTTTTAGGTCGTCGACGGTCAACGTCCGCTGGGTCTGCGGATTAAAGAAGCGAATGGTCTCGATTTCATCGTCAAACAGATCTAAACGTAGCGGAAATGGCTGACCCATCGCAAAGATATCAATGATGCTACCACGTACCGCAAATTCGCCCGGCTCAAAGACATTCTCAACCGCACGGTAACCTGCCTTTGCCAATAGGCCACGTTGAGTGTTGATATCAAATCGATCACCCACACTCAAATCAAAATGCTGCCCAATCAGCCAACTTGGCGGGGCGACCCGATGCATCAAGGCTTGAACCGAGATGAGCAGCACCCCTGTCGTTGGCATATCGGTTAATAGATTGATACGCTCACTGACAATATCTTGATGCGGGGACAGCTCATCATAAGTCAACGTCTCCCAATCGGGGAACACATAAGCATCAACCCCGCAAAATGCCAATTCCGTCTCTATCTGATTGAGCTGGTTTTGGTCACGGGTTACCACAACCTTCAAACGGTCAGCAACATTCCATAGCGGTGTTTGTACCAGACTTGCCAACCATAAACTGCTGACGGCCCCATGCACAGGAGCCAGCCAACGCCGCTGGGCATTCTGGATAGGAAACAACTGCTGGTTAATCGGGTCAAAGGCGTCAGTCAAAGCAGTGATAGGCATAAAGGATAGGATCAATGTTAAGAGTCAGAAAGCTATTATACGAATATTTCAGCAATTACCAAAATTTATGCCGTAACGGTTTGTCACTTAGCATTTTTATTAAAAAACCAACAGCTAAATAGTTGATAAAAATCATATTCGTACATAAAGACAGGATGATTAAATGTAAAAACCTCAACGGTTAAGCTGAGGTTTTTGAGTTATATTCATTAAGCTGTTTTTAAATTATAAGCTGTTTTTAAATTAATGGCTTGTCGCTAGCGATAATGCCGTTATTGTCTGCGTAGACAAACATGCCAGAATTTAGCGTCAAATCACCAAAGCTAATTTCAATGTCCGTCTGGCCTTCATCGCGGCGATTTGACTTGCGCGGGATACAACCAAGCGCCATGACCCCGATGTCCATTGCTGCCATATCATCGACATCACGAACACAGCCGTACACCATGACCCCTGCCCAGCCATTATCAATTGCTGACTGCGCAATCATGTCACCTAACAGCGCGCAACGCATTGAACCACCACCGTCGACCACCAATACTTTGCCATTACCATCTTTGTCTTTGCCATCGCTGTTCAGTAATGACTTTACACGGCTATTGTCTTCAAAGCATTTCACCGTCACGATTTCACCGCAAAATCTGTCTTTGCCACCAAAACGATGAAACGACTTGCCTTCGATACTAGGCAAACATACCTGCGACTCAGGATTGGCATCCAATAAATCACAGGTCACAAAGTTCTCTTTATTCATCGTGGTTGATTCTGGCATCGTGTCTGACATGATCAGGCTCCCTAACTACTTATGATTGATTTTAACTTTTTTTGATATACTACTTAGGCTATTTTTTCACTCTGGTCATCGCCAGCATCTGCTTATTTTCGATAATATCAGTATGCTTAATTAGCGGTTCCGTACGGTATTTACTACGCTGATAAATATCATTGGCGCTCATCGCCATTGCACTAGCGACGCGTTTGGCAGAAATGGGATGCAATGATAAAGACTCTGACAATAACGGCGAGATAAGTTTAAAGGCTTTTTGACCAAGACTTTCAAGCGGACGTCCCTTGTGTTTGCCAAGTAACAATGACGGGCGAAAAATCACTAGCTGCGCAAAATCCAATGCGCTAATTGACTGCTCAGTTTCAGCCTTTACTCGATTGTACAAAAACCGACTGTCGATATCAGCGTTCATTGAAGACAATAAAAAGAAATTTTCAACGCCTTTATCGCGGCATAGTTTGGCAAAGTTCATATTATAATCATGATCGACTTTTCGAAACGCTTCGTCACTGCCAGCCTGCTTTTTTGTGGTGCCGAGGCAACTAAAGGCATCTGTCGTTCGGTCAACACCCACACTGACAAATATTTCGCTTAGATTGTCGAAGTCATTGACCTGATAAAAGCGCATACTGGCATTGATGTAGCGTGGCGGATGCCGTGCAATCACAATCAACGTGTCGTAAAGCTCACTCAATTGTTTGACAAGGTGTTCCCCCACCAATCCTGTCGCGCCAATCATAATTGCTTTTCGCTGCATACCTTATCCATTTATATAATGTTAGAAAATCCATGATTATGAGAAGACATATCCGTAAAGACAGATTGCTCCTATATCATACCTAAATTAACAGATAACTGAGCTCATTAAGCACAGTTTATTGTAAGAGATTTTGTCAGCGATAGGTATGACTTGGCAGCTGACTTTGCTCTTAATAGCCTAATAAAGTAAAATATTAGCAAATAGTCTAACTACTTTGAGCATTAACCATCAAATATATTGTTCTAAGCGCAATAATTTGCTAAGATAACCGGCTTTACACGTCAACGCTGTTTAATTATTCCAAACAGTTCTGACGCTTGCGATGATCTATTGATATTAGATACCCTATTAATATCAGACATCGACATCATGTTTGGCGAGAGGCTGCTCGTCACCGATGATTGTTAAACCCATTATTGCAATCAACATTCATATTTTTATCTGTCTTTATCAAGGAGATACGCGTGGCTAATACTGCACAAGCTCGTAAACGCGCCCGTCAAAACACCAAACGTCGTCAGAACTCTGCGTCACAACGCTCTATGGTTCGTACTTACTTAAAACGTGTTGATGCGGCAATCGCAGCTAAAGATTATGACGCGGCTACCGAAGCTTACAAAAAAGCGGTACCGGTTCTTGATCGTATGGCTGACAAAGGTATTATTCATAAGAATAAAGCTGCTCGTCGTAAGAGCCGCCTAAACAAAACAATCAAAGGCCTTCAAGCTTAAGATTTGTTCTGTTTAGACCGTAAGCATAAAAAAACCTTGTCACTGGTTCTAATACTGGGGCAAGGTTTTTTTATGCTATTTTTTTTGTATATAGATATTCAGGAGAGGCTCAGTGGAATCAATGAATAAGCGTGCAATCGTGATCGGTGGTTCGTTAGCTGGGCTGTTTTCAGGGACGCTATTACGTTCTATTGGCTGGCAAGTAGATATTTACGAGCGTTCTGCTCGTGATTTGGATAGCAGAGGCGGTGGTGTTGTTTTGCAAGCTGATGTCGTGACTGCTCTTAAAGAGGCGGGAATTGCGACAGACAAGCTAGGCGTCGATGCTCTTGAGCGCTATTATCTGCAAAAAAATGGCTCAATTGAAAAAATGGTCATGCGTCAGACGCTCACCTCTTGGAATATTCTCTATCGCTCGATGCGAAGACACTTTCCAGATAAGCATTATCATCAAGGTAAAGTATTAGCGCGGGTACAATCAAAAGGCGCTAAAGTAACAGCTGTTTTTGTTGATGGCTCTTGTGAAACTGGAGATTTATTGATTGGTGCTGACGGGCCAAATTCAACTGTGCGCCAACAGCTTTTGCCCACTTATGAGCCTCAATATGCAGGTTACGTGGCTTATAGAGGTTTGATCGACGAAGCTGACTTAGCGCCAGAAGTGGCTAAGATATTTACTGAACGGTTTGTATTTTATGACTTTCCAAACTCGCACATTTTGGCCTACGTCATTCCTGGTGAAAACGAATCGCTGGTTCCAGGAAAACGCCGATTTAACTGGGTTTGGTACGTTAACTATGATGAGAAAACGGAGTTAGCTCATATACTTACCGACAAAAACAGTAAATGTAGAATGCATTCTGTGCCACCAGGAATGATGTCGCCTGCTGTTGATCGAGCAATGCGAAGCTACGCAGATCTTGTACTCGCTGACCCCTTCAAAAAATTAGTAGCCGCGACTAAAGAGCCTTTTGTACAGTCGATTTTAGACTTAACAGTGCCGCAGATGGCTTTCGATAGAATGGCACTGATAGGAGATGCCGCTTTTATTCCTCGGCCTCATACAGCAGCGGGTACAGCAAAAGCAGCAGCAAACGCTATTTCGTTGGTAGAGGCACTCGTTGACCATAATCATAACGTTCCTAAAGCCTTACAGGCATGGGAGAGCAACCAGCTATCACATGGCATGCAATTATGGCAATATGGTCGCAGTGTGGGTGATCGTTCTCAGTTTTCTTATGGTAAAAGCCGAACAGAGGGATAGAAAATAAAATTCGACTGATTCTCCATTTTTGAGATGAATGGGTCGAATTTATGCTCAATAAGCATAAAACCCCTTAAAAAATTAAGTCCACTTCACTTTTGGTGGCAGCAATAATTTGCTAGGATGAAAGCCGGCAGCACGGTAACCGTCTAACAAAGTACTAACAGGACGAATATAAACCTCACCACGCCAGACAAAATAAGCATTCGCCTGATCAAAAGGCTTATCATCGAACCATAAAAACACCCCTTCCATCATCTTAGGCCAATCATTCCAATCGATTTCGGTCACATCAAGCATTACCGCCAAAAAAGCTGATAACAAAGTATCATGACTAACAGCGAGCATTAAATGCCCGTGCTGCGGCTGATGTTGATAAAAGAGCGATAAAATATCAAGACCACCTTGATAGGCATTTTTGGTGCCTTCAAGATTGCCTTGTAAAAAACGATTAATAAAGTTAAGCACACCAATTTCTTTGAATACGACATTGGCAATCTCAGGTTCAGTAACCAGACTGCCCGGCTCCACCAGCAATGATTGATGAGCAATATGACGCTGTAACCCCGCCCCTTCTTGCATCAATTGTGCCGTATCAATGCAGCGCCCAATCGGACTGGAGATGCTATCGACATCGAGCGAATACGGCAGATGTCCTGCTAGCCAACGTCCCCAAGACTTAGCCAATATGCGACCTTTAGGCGTAAGCGGCAACTGATAACTGGCAAAACCGTTACCATCAGAACGCTCGCGTAGAGAGTGCCTAGTAAATAAAATCAGTCGCTTATTATCAGGTAATAAGCTGACCGAAGAGATCATACTATCAGGTAAGTGTGACGGCGCAGGCGCACTTGGCGTGTGACTCGCAAGCTTATCTGCGGATAGTTTTGACTGGGTACTAATAGGATATTTGCTCATGCTAGCAAGCCTAGCAGATTTTTTATCAGGAATGAACAAAATATAAATCCAGTTGCAATATAAGCAGCGATAATGAACGGACTTTTAAGACCAATAATGAATGATAGACTATTTCAGGATGCGCTAAGCCATTGCTAGCGATCCAACGTATTTATACGAAAAACGGCTCAACCAATATCAATGACTTTATCCCAAGCAAAGGCTAATGCTGTACTACTCACCTCGTTTGGATAAGCGCGTGGATTGACAATCACTCGGGTATTACCAATACGATAGTCAAATGCTTCGTGCGTATGTCCATGCACCCACAGCGTAGGCGCCCAAGTTTCATGCATCCAGCCAGATAAATCACTGACGAACGCTGCATTGCTGGGTAGGCTGGCATACTTCTCAGACACTGATAACGCACTGATGCTATGATGACTCATCACTATCGTTTTTTTGCCCAGTTTTTTCGCGGTTATCAAGGCTTGTTGTAACCATTGACGCTGCTCAGCATGCAATTGCATAGATAGCTCAGGTGAGAATAGCTGATCACCAGCATATATTTGCGTATAGTCCCGCATAAAGCGTTTAGCAGCGACCATAGTGTCCTCATTCGCTTGGTACTGATAATCAGTCCACAGCGTACACCCTAAGATGCGTACTTCTCCGATGTCAACATGCTGACACTGGAGCACGCGCATGCCTTTGGCTGAGGTTTCATCGTAATTATCCCATGTTGCTAGCTTCTGATCGAAATTTAGCACATCTTCTTTGAAATACTCATGATTTCCCGCGATGGTAATAAGCGGTACCTGTAAACGTGCAGCTTGCTCTTGTAGCCACGGCATGCCGCTATCACTATTAGCGGTGTCACCAGCGACCAATACAATGTCTGCATCGGTCTTAGGAATATACCCCATCGGATGCAATTGCCGGGCATAGCTGTCAATGTGTAAGTCACTTAATATCTGTAATTTCATATTATCCAACATCATTTAGTGGCGTTATTATTAAAAATCTAATTAGCGATAAACGCTCATAATAGTAATATTTATATTTAGTTAAATAAACATTTTTGATATGGCCATTATATTTTAGAAAGGTTGTAAGCATAAATTTAAGTAGTGTAGCAGCTTTTCCTTGTCCATCAAAAAGTAAAAAAACAGCCATTTAGGCTGTCTTTTTTTCTTAACATCTATTCAAACTCAAATACTTTGAAGTATCTTCTGTAGCTTAGCGGCAGGATTTTGCGCTTGGGTAATAGAGCGTCCAATGACCAGATAATCAGAACCTTCCATCAAGGCTTGACTCGGCGTACAGATACGTTTTTGATCATCCGCACTGTCCTCAGCGAGTCGGATGCCAGGCGTGACCAGCTTAAAGTCTTTACCACATAAAGCCTTAAGTACTTTTGCCTCCTGTGCTGAACACACCACACCATCCAGACCAGCTTGCTTGGTCAATTGTGCTAGGCGGCTGACTTGCGCATCTAAACCGTCCCTGATGCCCGTTTGCATCAATGCTTTATTGTCCATAGAAGTCAGCACAGTGACGGCAATCAACAAGGTCTCAAAATTACCGTCTAACAGGCGTTGTTTGGCCAATGACATCGCCTCTAAGCCCGCGCTTGCATGGACATTAACCATCCATACGCCAAGCTCAGCTGCCGCCAATACCGCTTGAGCCGTGGTATTGGGGATATCATGAAACTTTAAGTCCAAGAACACCTCAAAGTCACGCTGATGCAATGCCTTGACGATGTCAGGACCACAACGAGTAAACAGCTCTTTACCCACTTTTAATCGACATAACGTTGGGTCTAATTGGTCAGCTAGCGCTAAGGATGCATCCAAAGTCATGTTATCTAAAGCAACGATGACTGGAGAGTTAGTTATATTATTCATGGTTTTGCCATATATCAGAGTTATCAAAGCATTGTATTTTTAAAATTAGCCGCGCCGCCATTATTAAGCCGCTTAGTCTCGCTTATGCTTAATCAAAGTCGAGCTTTCATCTATATTAACTGCTGTATCTTGAGTTTGGGTCGCTGTTGTCCCATAGACCGCATCTTCTACTGTTGGTGCATTTGCTTGACGATCAATAACGACATTGGCTTGGGTCAATTGCTCTTGCAAATGATTGTTGGCCTTGTTAAGGCGCGAGATTTCCCACTTATTTTGTAAGACGCGGAAAATAAGCAATGCTAGCAAAATACCAATAATTATACCGAGTATTAAACAGAGTATCAGTAGCAACCCCAAATTCATCGTCGGTGCTTGTGAGAACAGCAAGTTTACGCCAACCTCAGTATTATTTGCCAATACCAAGCCAAGCGAATAAGCAAAGCTTAAAAACAGTAATACAAACAGTAAAAAGCGCATGAAAGATACCTCAGTTTTGAATGGAGCTAACAGTTTAAAGATAGCATTCTAGAGTGCATCATCAATTAACACATCTATGACCAGTACTAATTATTTGCTACTTTATCATTTACAGCTTCACGTAGTGCTTTACCCGGCTTAAAATGCGGAATAGCTTTGGCAGGTACAGGCACGCTTTCCCCTGTTTTTGGGTTACGCCCCATACGAGCGCGGCGATGATGTAGACAAAAACTACCAAACCCACGAACCTCTACCCGACCATCATTGGCTAAAGTATGGGTCATCAAATTTAATATTTCACGTACTGCATCATCTACAACTGTGTCAGTTATATTTTCACAATTCGCACTCAAATTACTAATAAATTCGGATTTGTTAATCGCTTGCTGCATTATGACGCTTGCCCTGTTGATTAATGGATAAAATGACGGTGAGTCAAAACCTGGTTTTTACGATGACTATTTATAGCATTATACTGAATTAACTTAGAAACACCTAAAGTCACAATTGCTTCTATAAGCCGATATTATTTATATAAAACTAAATCTGACTGATATATTGTTACTCAATGTTGCAAATGATAGCGGATATTAGGATAAATGGAAATAAGAGTTTGTCTGTTTGAGCAAAAACTTCTATTACTGGCCACGTTATACAAATTTAATCATAAAAAAAAGCGACCGGAGTCGCTTTTTTTACATTACTTTTATATCAATAGCTTAGCAACTTACTGCATTTGTTCTTTGATCAAGTCACCAATTGTTTTTGGCTGTGCATCAGAACCTGGAGCAGCAGTCGTGCTAGTGCTACCAAGATCTTTAATCGCTTGACGCTCTTCAGCTTCGTCTTTCGCTTTGATAGACAAGTTGATGTTGCGTGTTTTGCGATCAACACTGATGATTTTAGCTTCAACATCATCACCAACCGTTAGATGCTTAGTCGCATCTTCAACGCGGTCACGTTGGATCTCAGAGGCACGTAGATAAGCTTCTACTTCGTCAGCAAGTTCGATAGTAGCACCTTTAGCGTCTACTTCTTTCACTTTACCATTAACGATAGCACCGCGGTCATTGTTGACTAGGTATTCGTTGAATGGATCAGAGCTTAACTGCTTAACGCCTAGGCTGATACGGTTAGCTTCTGCATCTACAGACAATACCATTGCTTCAACGGTGTCGCCTTTATTGTAGTTACGGATAGCATCTTCGCCAGTTTCGTTCCAAGAGATATCAGATAGATGAACAAGACCATCAATACCACCGTCTAGACCGATAAAGATACCGAAGTCAGTGATTGATTTGATCGTACCAGTGATTTTATCACCGCGCTCATGTTTCTTATCAAACTCATCCCATGGATTGGCTAGAGTCTGTTTGATACCTAGGCTGATACGACGACGTTCTTCATCGATATCAAGAATCATTACTTCAACTTCATCGCCCACTTGAACTACTTTTGATGGGTGGATGTTTTTGTTGGTATGATCCATCTCTGATACGTGCACTAGACCTTCGATGCCTTCAGAAATCTCAGCAAAACAACCATAATCAGTTAGGTTAGTAACGCGTGCTTTAACAACGCTACCCACTGGGTATGTGCCGCCAACGTTATCCCAAGGATCAGTACCAAGTTGTTTTAGACCTAGGCTAACGCGATTGCGCTCACGGTCAAACTTCAATACTTTAACTTTTAGGTCTTGACCAACTTCAACCACCTCAGATGGGTGCTTGATACGGCGCCATGCCATGTCAGTGATGTGCAATAGACCATCGATACCACCTAGGTCAACGAATGCACCGTAATCAGTAAGGTTCTTAACGATACCTTCGATCTCGATACCTTCTTCAAGCTTGTTCAATAGCTCTTCGCGCTCAGCTGAGTTTTCAGCTTCCATAACTGCACGACGGCTAACCACAACGTTGTTGCGTTTTTGATCAAGTTTGATGACTTTGAATTCTAGCTCCTTGCCTTCAAGATGCGTGGTATCACGGATAGGACGTACATCTACCAATGAACCTGGCAAAAACGCGCGTACTGAACCGATATCTACGGTAAAGCCGCCTTTAACTTTGCTAGAAATAATACCTTTAACGATCTCATCATTGTCAGAGATTTTCTCAAGGAAATTCCAAGTCTCAACGCGTTTGGCTTTTTCGCGTGACAGTAAGGTTTGACCCATACCGTTATCAACCGCTTCAACCACAACATCGACACTATCGCCAACTTCAACTTCAAGTTCGCCTTCTTCGCTTAAAAACTCTTCACGAGCGACGATACCTTCAGACTTAAGACCAGTATCTACTGTAATCCAATCACTATCGATGGCTACAACAGTACCTGTGATAACCGAGCCACGCTCGATATCAAGACCTGTTTCTTCGATGCTCGCTTCAAATAGTTCAGCAAATGATTCCATTATGTCTACCTTTGTATAGCCGTATCCTGTCCAGCACAGTACGGATCAAATTTATGACTATATAAAACGGAATACTGGTTTTATATCCTACATAGTCATATAAAAAAACGTTTGTTGCTAATAAGCGCATTGTTCATAAACACAATGTTTATAGAGCTCATTAGCAACAACTGTCTTGTGTTATTAAAACGACAACGTTGTTCTAATCACTTCTTATCCGACATACTATAATTTTATACTAAAATCAAAGATATAGGAAACTATTTAGTGCTCAATATGTTGTTCCTATTAGCTATTAAAGCAGACACCCTGATTCTGGCAATGTTTTTTTATCTGCTCATAAACCGCATTTGCATCTAGCATTGAGCTATCCAATACTAAGGCATCGTCTGCTGGCTTTGACGGTGCTGTCGTACGATTTTCATCACGATCATCACGGGCTTTAATCGTCGTTAATATCGCCTCAAAATCTGCCACTTGTCCCGCTTCTACTAATTGTGTGACACGGCGATTGGCACGTGCTTCCGCGCTGGCAGTCAAAAACACTTTAACGTCAGCATCTGGGAACACCACTGTACCCATATCGCGACCATCAGCCACTAGGCCTGAACGGGTTGCCATGTCTTGTTGTAGCGTTAGCAAGGCATTACGAACCTTTGGATAGACAGCCACTTGTGAGGCGTAACCACCAATCGTTTCGTTTCGTACTTGCTCACCCACTGCTTCGCCATTTACGATGATATCGACACGGCCTGACTCATTGTTAGGCACAAAAGCAATGTCTAAGCTTTGTGTCAACTGCAATACAGCCATCTCATCAATCGCTTTGCTAGCATCGGCAGTAATCAATCCTGCTTCAAATGCCTTTAGACCAACGATGCGATATAAAGCGCCTGAATCTAACAGCTGATAACCCAATACTTGTGCCAGACGCCAAGTTACCGTGCCTTTGCCTGCGCCACTTGGACCGTCAATACAAATAACAGGATAACGCACTGGCTGCGCTTGGCTATTATCATTAGTAGGTGTAGAGACGGTCATAGGACTCACTTATCACTTAATAGTAGGCACTGCTTATATGGCTGCTTTTATATTAAAAAGCACATTAGCTAGAATGCTACTTATGCAACAGTAACAACGCAATATTTACTTAATTATCAACTGTTTGTTAGACCACTAACTTATTAGCAATCAAATAGGGCGATATTATAGCAAAAAAACCACGCTATCACTAGCCACAAGACTGACATCTTGTTGAATGTCTGTTTTAGGGTCTGCTGAACATTCAAATGTGGCACTGGCAGTGGCTATTTTTTAGACAATACGCAGTGAAATTTTTGACGCCTAGTCATTCTAGGGTAGACAATTTCGCCATGTATTGGCAAAAATAGCCCTGCCCTGAAAGGCTGATGCTAAAACCACCCCAAACGTTGTTGTAAACCTAGCTAAGGTCTCGACATTATCGTCGGTTTACGCCTAGTTTGGGAAGATTTTAGCGATCAGCAGTCCTAATATTTTAATGTTTAACAGACCCTAATTGTTAATGACAGTGTCTTTACTTTTTTTGGCTGCGCGGCGGCGTTCACGAAAAAAATGCTTTAGCATCTGACTACTATGCTCACGGCATAAACCTTTATCAACTTGAATACTATGATTATAAAAAGGCTGCATGGCTAAGTTCATTTGACTGCCTACCATGCCCGCTCGAGGTTCGCTCGCCGCATAGACCAGTCTATCCACACGGCCATGAATGAGTGCGCCAACACACATCGTACAGGGCTCTAAAGTCACGTACAAAGTTGTCTGTAATGGCAGGCGGTAGTTTTTTAAACGCGCGCACGCATCCCTTAGTGCAACTATTTCAGCATGAGCAGTCGCGTCATGGCGTCCAATTGGCTCATTGAAGCCTTGCCCGATGATCTGCTGATTGTGTACCAACACTGCGCCTACTGGCACTTCTCCGAGTGCAGCCCCTTGTCTAGCCAGTAGCAATGCTTTTTGCATCCACTTCACGTCCTCTAGTGACCAAAATGTACTGCTTACAAATGGCATTTCTACTTCAATAATGGCCAATTGGCTAGGTATTAACGGATGAGAGTGTAAATTTATCATTAGATTATTTGTTGTCTATTGTGGTAATTGCCAGTCAATTGGTGTTTGTCCATACTGTACCAAGTAATCATTGGTTTTAGAAAATGGCTTGGAACCAAAAAATCCACCACGATTGGCAGCCAGCGGTGAAGGATGCACAGCTGTTAAGATTAAATGTTTTTCAGTATCGATATACTTGCCTTTTTTCTGCGCTTTACTGCCCCACAATATAAATATCGTGTGCTCCGTTTGTTGATTGACCACATCAATCACGGCATCGGTAAACTGCTCCCAACCTTTATTTTGATGACTATTCGGCTCACCTTCTCGCACCGTTAATGAGCTGTTCAAGAGTAAAACTCCTTGCTGCGCCCAATACGTTAAATCACCATGCGCTGAGTAACTGGTGCCGATATCATTGGCCATTTCTTTGAGTAAGTTATTAAGTGACGGCGGCTTGGGAATCGCTTTGGGCACAGAAAAAGATAGCCCCATTGCCTGACCTGGACGATGATAAGGGTCTTGTCCCAAGATAACGACTTTAACCTTCGATAAAGGGGTTAGGTTAAAGGCATTGAACATCAGCGGTGCAGGTGGATAAACACTCTCATCTGATTGGTATGCTTCCTTTAAAAAAGCTCGTAGGTTATCCATATTGTCAGAGGTTAATTCATCTGCTAGTGCCGTTTTCCAGTCTGCTGGTAGACGGACATTGTCTAAAATCGCTTGCCTTTGCTCTGGGGTCTTCGTCGGCTGTTCGTCAAACAGTTCCATGTTACATCCTTATTATATTTGTTATGAATAATTACTTCGCAACTATAGTTAAAATATCCTAGAAACGCGACGGTATTGCTGATATTAATTTTTTGTAGCCTCTGTCTGCGCAAGCACAGCAAGCAAGAAAAATTGGTATCAGCAGTGCGTGATGGTTCGATATTACTTTTCACTGACTATAGCGTGGTTTAGAAGTTGATGGTAACAAAAAACGATGTGAGGTTTGTTGATAAATTATAGCAATAAAAAAACGGCTACCACAGCAATATGGTAGCCGTTTTTATAAAGCTAATGTAAAACCGTTTAGCTGGCCAATGATTCAGAGTCTGAGCGCGGCTCATGGGTCTCAACGACTGTTAAGATAATCCGACTATTCGCTGAACCTTTATCCGATACCTTATCTAGTTTCATAGTAGCGCCATCTTGCTCATCGCCCGCTTCAGGCTCTAAGGTAAGATGAACAACCCCACCGTTAACCAAATCTCCAAACAAAATCATACTTGCCAATGGTTTTTTGATTTCGTCTTGAATCAGACGCTGCATCGGACGCGCACCCATCAAACGGTCATATCCTTTTACAGCCAAGTAATCACGTACTTCATCATCAATCTCTAGCGTGACTTGCTTATCATCAAGCTGTACTTGTAGCTCGACCAAGAATTTATCGACCACTGATACCACCACTGATGTATCTAGTGAATTGAACTGAATGGTGGCATCTAAGCGGTTGCGGAATTCAGGGGTAAAGACACGTTTGAGCGATTCTGTGTTATCACGGCTATGATCTTGCTGGGTAAAGCCCATCGAAGAGCGGCTAATACTATCAGCACCCACGTTGGTGGTCATAATGACAATCACTTGCTTAAAGATAGCGACACGACCGTTATTATCCGTCAACGTACCATGATCCATCACTTGTAATAACAAGTTGAACACATCAGGATGCGCTTTTTCAATCTCATCAAGCAATAAGACACAATGCGGATGTTGATTGATTTTTTCAGTAAGCAGTCCACCTTGATCAAAACCGACATAGCCGGGAGGCGCACCAATCAGACGTGATGCGGTATGGGCTTCCATATATTCTGACATATCGAAGCGCACCAATTCTACGCCTAATAATTTTGCCAACTGACGCGATACTTCTGTCTTACCAACCCCTGTCGGACCGGCAAACATAAATGAACCAATTGGCTTATCTGGCGCTTTTAGACCCGCACGAGACAATTTAATGGCATCTGCCAAAGTCTCAATCGCTTCGTCTTGACCAAATACTAAATGCTTAAGATCACGATCTAAATGCTCAAGAATACTCTTATCATCGCTTGATACTGACTTGGGCGGAATGCGCGCAAGCTTGGCCACGATAGCTTCAATGTCTGCCACATCGATTTTCATCGGTGGTTTTTTCTTGGCTTTCGCCGCTTTTGACTCATCAGATGATTTAGCACGATCATTGGCTTTTGCAGTATTGGCTTCATCCTGCATTTCATTATCGTTGTCATCACTGGTTATGTCATTATGAATATCGCTCTCAAGACCTTCAACATCGGCATCAATCTGCGCATCAAAATCTTGCTCCAAATCAGCAATAAAGCTTTCTTCTGCCTCGATATCATCGGTATCCGGAATCACGCCTAAACGCTTATAAGCACCAGCTTCATCGATAACATCAATTGCCTTATCAGGTAAAAAGCGCTCGTGAATATGCTTGGCCGATAACTGTACAGCAGTGACCAATGCTTCATCTGTATATTCAACGTTATGAAACTCTTCGTAACGCGGTTTGAGACCCCGTAAAATATCGATACTGTCATCGACACTTGGCTCTTTCACATCGATTTTTTGAAAACGACGCGAGAGTGCATGGTCTTTTTCAAACACCTGACGATACTCAGTAAAAGTCGTTGAACCAATACAACGCAATTCACCGTTGGCAAGCGCCGGTTTAATTAGGTTAGACACATCCATGTTGCTACTCATTGAAGAGCCTGCACCAATAATCATGTGAATCTCATCGATAAACAAGATGGCATTAGGCTTTTTCTTCATTGCATCAAGGAGCGATTTCATACGTTTTTCAAAATCACCACGGTACTTAGTACCGGCGATGAGTGAGCCAATATCTAAGCTATAAATCACACAGCCGTTAAGCGGCTTTGGGGCTTTATCATTGATAATTAACCATGCCAAACCTTCAGCGATAGACGTTTTACCAACCCCTGGCTCACCAACCAACAATGGGTTGTTTTTGCGGCGACGACAGAGTACTTGCGCCGCACGCTCAATCTCAGAAGTACGTCCAATTAATGGATCGGTTTTACCTTCTGCCGCACGCTGGTTTAGGTTAGTAGCGAACTCAACCAACGGATCTTTGCTGGTTTTTTCAGAAGCACTACGACGCTCTCCAGTCGTAGAAGCACGAGGCTCTGATGGCTCATCTTTATCTTGACCATGTGATAAATACTGGGTCAGCTCAAGCCGACTGATGCCTTGTTTTTTGAGCAAATAAACAGCGTAAGTATCATGCTCGGAAAACATAGATACCAAGATATCTGAGCCTTCGACCAAACGACCACCACCAATAGATTGCACATGAAAAATAGCACGTTGCAGGATGCGATCAAAGCTTTGGGTTGGCTGTGGTGATTGCTCCGTTTCTGCATCTACCGTTGGCGTATGCTTATTGATATAAGCCTCGAGCTCGGTACGTAGCGTTGAAACATTTGCATTGCACGCCGTTAATGTGTTGGCAGCATGCGTGTTCTCTAACAGTGCCAACAATAAATGTTCAACAGTGAGATACTCATGCGATTTTTGGCGCGCAAGTGTCATTGCTAAACGCAAAGAAACTTCAAGATGACGACTTAACATAAGGACTTCCTACGGTTGTACCTATCTTATAAATTGATAGCTTTATGAATGAGTTAGGTAGTAAATCAGGGCGATAGATGTATTGTTCAAGGGCAATGTTAGTATTATTAAGAGACACGACCAAACGATGATTGAAGTGTACCGTGTATCATTTAGTGAGTGTTTCGACCTATCTAGCAATGATTGTGATAATTCATATTCGCTTTTCTTTATCTCAACATGATACTCAAACATAGTCAATCTATTAACGCATACTAAAATGTATCTAAGCATACTTTGTGAGGGGATGTTGGAGACGAGAAAGTCAGAAAATAACGAATTACACAAATGAGAAGTTGAGAATAAAAAAGATCTTATAAAAATAAGGGCGTAAATAATCAGGGTATTAGGAACATAGCGAAATGCTAAAAAACTGAGCGCAAGACATCCATTTATCACACGACGTTATGTTTAGTATATAAGGCTATTTGAGATAAAAATCAAGATCAAAGCAGAAAGAAGACTGATTACCTAGGAGAGGTATGAGGGCTGATTTGCGGTGAAGTAATAGTAGCACTGCCTAGTAAAAAGGCTTTTAAAAAATATTACGGGTATATAATCTTGGAAGTGGCAGCATTAAATAGCTGATTAAATAATATCAAACAAGGTGAAAAGCTGCGAAAAAATAAAACCGTTGTGGCGGCTATTCACCCTGATGTGGTTCAATTTGAGTCAATAAAGGATAGCCTTCGCGATGAGCCAAACTGTTTACCTTTTTGGCTTTGGTTTCAGCGATATCTTTGGGATAGATACCAGCAATACCTTTACTGCTGTTGTGAATCGTCAACATCACTTCAACGGCAGAATCAACACTGTGGCGAAATTCCGACTGTAAAACATAGACGACAAATTCCATCGGTGTGTAATTGTCATTATACATCACGACCGCATACATCGGCGGCTTTGCCACTTCTGGCTCGGCCACGAGCACGTCTGCTTGCGGCGACGTCTCATCCTCTGGCGCACTGTCTTGAGCACGCTGTGCAGGTATGTTAGGAAAATGCCAATCAAAAACGGTTGGCCTAGCTTGTAGAGTCATAGGTTTTATCATAATAAAAATATAATTATAAGGTAAATTCTAAATAAAAAGGAGGTTATACAGAGAGGCTATTTGGTACACAATTGGCATGTAACAAAGCACCTTTGCTTCCACTTAGCTGCTATCAGTAGCCATCATGTTTAACTAGCTTTGGCTCATACCATCAAATTTCAAGTGATTATTGATATTTGAGTAATAATCAAGGTTCAATAGGACTTTCATCGACTTCTGGCAAGTCTAAAAGGGAGAGCGGCATATTGTCGACCCTATCGCCAAGCCTCCAATCATACAGCTGTTCTTTTTGTTGCCCACCAGCTCTTAAAGTCAGTTTAGCCTGTAAAGGCTTAAATCCTGATGGCATCATAAAGCGACCACGAATACGTACAATACCTTTGATCGAATAACTGGCAGGATCTAGTGGTACTTCCACAAAGTCATCATTATCAATTAATGTCAAAATTGGCGTTAAACGCTTGGCAGTGCCATCTTTACTCAGCATACCGACATCAAAACCATACTCGAAAGCGTTCTCGGGTAACGGCTTAATATTAGCGCCAATTATCTGTAATGGCATACCACCATTATCACTAATCACCTCAGTATAAAGCTCATTAAGCTGGGCAACTTGTTTGTTTTCAATGGTTAATTCTTTTTGTGTGGCGCGTAACTCTTCTAAATTTGTCAAACTTATCGCCAGCTCTTGCTTGGCAGTGGCGGCTTCACTCGTGGCAATCTTATTGCTAACATGTAGATCTTTCAGCTCTTTAGTTGCCTCAGTGCTGTTGATAATCGCTTGTTTGGTCTCAGTCTGCATCGCATGAAAGCCGCGCTGATAGCCAAGCTTGTGACCAAATACCAATCCAACGATAGCTGTCGCTAATATGGCCACGACAAAAAGCGCCAGTACCAGTGTCGAAGCACCTGTTTGGCTCGCACTGAGACTGTTCCGACTATCGATAGTGCCATTACTGACTTGTAAAGAATGTCGGCTACGCTCCAATTTATATGAAATAGCGTCTTGGCACGATAGACGTGCTGGCTGTGAGCAAAAGCGTAGTACAATCTTAACACGCATTTAGACAGTATCTCTTAACAGTAAGGGCAGGTTATTATAGCGGAATTTATAATCAATACCTAGCACCATCAATATGAACGATGTGACAATAAAAAAATGAGGTAACTTAATAGGTTATGTTTGATCCCTCGACCATGACAGTGCTTATTTGTGAGCGTTCAACACGCCTCAATATTAAGGAACAATAGGCGCGAAATTCAATCCCAGTGATTCATCAAGACCAAACATCACATTCATATTTTGTACCGCCTGCCCTGCCGCGCCTTTTACTAAGTTATCTTGCACCACGATAACCGTCAGTTCAGCACGGTCATTGTCTTGATGTACCGCAATCCGCAGACGGTTGCTGGCACGTACACTGCGCGTATCAGGATAAATACCTTTTGGCATGACATCAATAAACAACTCTGACGCATAGCACTCTTCAAATACTTGCTGCCAATCAATAGCCGCGCCTTCCTCAGTCATCTCCATATGGATGGAGCTCAGCATTCCACGAATCATTGGCACTAAATGCGGTAAAAAGCGAATGCGATGGCTAAACTGACTGTCTAATAGCTGCGAAACTCCTTGCTCAATCTCTGGCAAATGGCGATGACCTGCAACGCTATAAGTTTTAAAATTGTCTGTCGTTTCCGCATAATTAAGCGCCAAACTTGCCTGACGTCCCGCCCCTGAAACACCAGATTTGGCATCAATAACGATACGTGCGTCGATCAAGCGTGCTGCTTGCTTGTTTTGCGCGTCAATAATGGGTTTTAGTCCCAAAATAGCCGTGGTTGGATAACAGCCAGGGTTCCCTACTACTAAGGCGTTTGCAAGCTTGTGGCGATTGACTTCAGGTAGGCCATAAACAGCTGTCTTCAATAACTCAGGGCATGCATGCGACTGTTGATACCAATGCTCAAACTCCGTCAAAGACTGCAAACGAAAATCAGCTGCCAGATCGATGACTCGCACACCTGCTTGAGTCAACGCTTCCGCTTGCTTCATCGCGACACCGTGTGGCGTGGCAAAAAATACCACATCACATTTTTGCAACGTTGCAAGCGTATCATCACCCAAGTCACTAAAGACGATGTCTGAGATACCGCGTAAGCTTGGGAATATCTCATCAGCACGTGTACCAGCTTCGCTACGTGACGTTAGCAAATCAATAGAAACTTCAGGATGAGCGGATAGTAAGCGAATCAGCTCAATACCTGTATACCCTGTGCCACCGACGATTGCTGCTGAAATCATAAGATATCCCTTTTTACTCAATAATGTAATTGCTAGGCTATAGCTAACACTGGATTTTAACTTTATAAGTCCAATTTATCATAGCATTTAAATACCCCAGTGGCTAAATAGCAGAGTAGTTAAATAGCACAGTGATTAAATAAAACAGTGGCTAGATTTTATAATCATGCACGGCATCGATAAACACTTTGGCATTATCAGGGTTGACCCATTGCGTAATACCATGACCTAAATTCGCCACGTAGCCGGTTTTTTCGCCGTTAGCATAGGCATCATCAAGCATTAATTTTACTTCTGAGCGGATGGTTTCAGGAGAACCATACAAGGTTGCTGGGTCCAGATTACCTTGAAGCGCTTTGCTAGCTTGTAGTTTTTTATGCTGCTTAGTCAATTGACGCTGACTCTCAGTCAACGCCTGACGCGCACGATCAAGCGGCATCGTCCAATCTAGACCTAAGGCATCCGCTTCACTATCCGCTTGGATATCTAGCCATAGTCCGCCGCCCTTGGTGAATAATACCACTGGTATATCAGGGTGACGCACTTTTAGCTCAGCGACGATGCGCTTATTATAAGCGTGTGAAAAATCGATAAACTGACGATGACCAAGCGCGCCGCCCCAGCTATCAAAGATCTGTAGTACCTGAGCACCAGCAACGACTTGCGCATCTAAATAGTCAATAACAGACGTAGCAAGCTTATCTAATAATTGATGCAAAAAAGCAGGATTGCTATACAAAAAGCCTTTGGTATAACGATAATCCTTTGAGCTACCGCCTTCAATCATATAAGTCGCTAGTGTCCACGGGCTGCCAGAAAAGCCAAACAAGGGGACTTGGCCATTAAGCGCTTTACGAATACTTGTCACCGCACGCATGACATAATCAAGAGAATCATTCACATCAAGCACGGGCAATCTATCTAAATCAGCTTGCTGGCGGATAGGGTGTTTAAACTTCGGCCCTTCTCCAGCTTCAAAATACAAACCCAATCCCATAGCATCAGGAATGGTCAGAATATCACTGAATAAAATAGCGGCGTCCAAATCATAACGACGTAAGGGCTGCAAAGTGACTTCAGTTGCGCGGTCAGTATCTCGGCACAAGCTCATAAAATCGCCTGCTTCAGCGCGGGTGGCTTTGTACTCTGGTAAATAACGACCTGCTTGACGCATCATCCACACTGGGGTGGTGTCTATCGTCTCAAAACGAAATGCGCGTAGCAATCTGTCGTTTTTTAAAGGGGCAAATTCTTGCTGAAGCGAGTTGCTATGGTCTGAAGCACTCATGTACAAATCTCCAAAGCAGCACGGTATTCATTGTTACTATTTTCAATGAATACCGTGCTGGATAAAATAAGTTGAATATAAAGGATATAAAACGCGTTGCACGTTGGATAATTAAGCTTTCATTCAAAGAAACGTTTTAGTCAACGCTGTCTTTAAATCCAAAAACGTCTCGTATCATTAAGTAATACTGGTTTTTAGATTTTTGAGTGCTCGTTACTGCTAAATACTGATAAATGCCTACATGTTGACAATTTTCAAACGTTGATAAGTCATGCTATGACGTATATAAGCTATCAACCGACACATCTCTATGACTCATCAACACCTGCAAACAGGCCATATCCAAATTATATAGTTGGTTCAATATAATTTGGATACAAAGAAGTCGAGCGAAAGTGCTATAAAAAGTGCTGTAAATAGTAGACTAAGCGAGACTGACAGCGTATCCAATTTATATAGGATTGACTATACCGTCAACGCTAAGTTGTCACGATGTACCATGACAACGCGCTCTTCATTACTACCGAAAATTTTATCAAAGCTTTCGGTACGCTCACGAGCCACACGGCGCGCATCATGCGATGAAAAATTCACTTGACCGACAGCTATACGTTCGTTTGTATCTTGATCAATAATCTCTACCACATCGCCTTCATCAAAACCGCCGCGCACTTCTACGACCCCAACTGGCAGCAAACTTCTATTGTGTTCAGTCAGCGCTTTAGCGGCACCAGCATCGACAATCAAGCTGCCTGACATGCGCAGATGCGCTGCAAGCCATTGTTTGCGAGCAATGATTTTGTCTTCTTCGTTGGTGGTCAGTAATGTACCCACTGCCTCACCTGAAACGACACGAGTGATAACATCATCAATAGCGCCGCTCACGATAACGGTTGGACACCCACCCATTGCAGCAAGACGACCAGCACGGATTTTGGTGAGCATACCACCGCGTCCGAGCTTGCCACCATCCCCTGCGATATCAAACAAATAATCAGCCATCGCCCGCTCTTGACGAATCATTTTGGCATTAGGATTGTCACGTGGGTTATCAGTAAACACACCGTCTTGATCGGTTAGGATAATATACAAGTCAGCATTGACCATCGCTGCTGCCATTGCACCTAGCGTGTCATTATCACCAAATTTTATCTCATCAATAGTAATGGTATCGTTTTCATTAATGACAGGTAGTACGCGCCATTCTAGTAATTGCGTCAGCGCACCCGTCGTATTGAGGTAACGGCTACGGTTGGACAAATCATCATGAGTCAGTAGTAACTGCGAGCTTTGAATACCATGTTGGATCAATGCTGACCACCACGTTTCAATCAGACCCATTTGACCAATAGAAGCGCAGGCCTGTAGTGCAGCTAGTTTTTTAGGGCGCTCCTCAAGGTTCATACGTACCACACCTTCAGCAACGGCACCTGACGATACCAGTAGCACTTCCACACCTTTTTTGTGCAGCTTAGCAATCTGTTTTGCCCACTCATATATGGCAGTACGATCTAGCCCTCGACCGTTATTGGTTAATAACGATGAACCAATCTTGACAATAACGCGCTGAATATCAAAGTTGCGAGTTTGCTTAATAAACCTTGCCTCTTCGGTCGTGTTTTCTATGTCACCTGCCATATAAACTCCTGTTTCTTTTATGGATTAATTACGGGGGTTAATTTGAAAAATCAACTCAAATGTATCAACTCAAACGAAATAACTTAGGGAACGTATACGACTTCAACGCCATCGTCATCATCATCCAGTTCGTCTTCGTTGACTAAGTCTGTGCCTTCACGCGCCGCTTTGCGAGCCGCACGATATGCTTCACGCTGAGCTTCAGTATTGAGACGCACTTCTGCTTCTAGACGCTCAAAACGCGCTTTTTGTGCTTCAGCGAAGATAGGATCTTCTAGTTCACGCTCACGCTCACGTTCAATCTCATTCATTAAATGATATTTAACTGCATCAGTCCCTTCACCCATTAAGGTTGACGTGCGAAATACATCGCCTGTCCACTCAAGCTCGGCGACAATATGAGTACAAAGCTCATCTAACTCTTCGTCAGGCACCTGATCAATTTTGTTTAATATCAAAATCTGGGGCAAGTTGGATAACTCAGGCGAAAAACGCTCAAGTTCATTCAAGATAACACAAGCGTTGGCTACTGGATCGCTGCCATCAATTGGCTTTACATCAACCACATGTAACAGACGACGAGTACGAGCCACATGTTTTAAGAAACGAATGCCAAGTCCAGCACCTTCTGAAGCACCTTCGATCAAACCTGGAATATCTGCCATCACAAATGAGCGATGACGACCGATATCAACCACACCTAGATTCGGAACGAGGGTGGTAAACGGATAGTCAGCAACTTTTGGTCTAGCAGCAGATACTTGACGAATAAAGGTAGATTTACCAGCATTAGGCAAACCAATCAAGCCAACATCAGCCACAACCTTTAGCTCAAATTTAAGAACTTTTAACTCACCTTCAAAACCAGACGTAGCCTTGCGTGGTGCTTGGTTGGTCGAGCTTTTGAAATGGGTATTACCCAAACCACCATCGCCACCTTTGGCAATCAGTAACGTCTGATCAAGTTCAACCAAGTCACCCAACACTTCGTCAGTTTCGGTATCAACTACTGTGGTACCGATAGGTACTGGTAAAAACAAATCATCGGAGCCCTTGCCTGAACAGTTTCTACTGTGGCCATTCTCTGCTCGCATAGCATCGTGACGACGGGTATAACGATAGTCCACTAGGGTATTGGTGTTATCCTCTGCAATGACGTAAATATCTCCGCCCTTGCCACCATCTCCACCATCAGGTCCACCACGTGGGACATACTTTTCTCGGCGAAAACTGGCGATTCCGTTACCACCGTCACCTGCTTTTACCGTTACGACGGCTTCATCAATAAATCGCATCTTACGTTCCTTAATTTACCATCCAGTTTATCAACTGGTTACAGTCAGCGACTGTATTTTAGGGTATAGCTATGTGTTTGTGTGGTTATAAAAACCAATAATTTTAAAAACTGATTTAAAAAATATTTGCGACCCGTGTGTGAAGCCGCCCTTGGTAGTCATTATGACAATAACACCCGATAACCAATCGGACTATCGGGTGCTTAAGTACTGCATCTAAAAACCGACGAATCTATACGGATTGCAAGGTACTACCGTATAAATACTACCGCATAAATGATATCGCCTTAGACTTTTTATGCTGGAATCTGAGTGTAGCTGATTCCAGCCATTTGCGTCGCCAAACGCAATACTTGCGTACTATAGCCGACTTCATTGTCATACCAAATGTAAACAATGGCATGATTATCCGTCAAAATAGTTGCTTGAGCATCGATGATACCGACATGAGTCGTGCCAACAAAATCCGTTGATACGGCTTCTGTAGAATCGGTATATGCAATTTGCGACTGCCAAGTGCTGCTGTTAGCCATCTTGCGCAAAAATTCATTTAAAGCATCAGCGCTTTTTGGTGCTGTTTTAAGGTTCAAATTTAAAATAGCTAAACTGACATTTGGCGTTGGTACACGGATAGCATTACCCGTTAATTTACCACTTAGTTCTGGCAATGCTTTGCCAACTGCTTTTGCTGCGCCAGTGCTGGTAATCACCATGTTCATAACTGCACTGCGACCACGGCGATCTGCTTTGTGATAATTATCGACTAAGTTTTGATCATTGGTGAATGAGTGGATGGTCTCTACGTGACCGTTTTCGATGCCATACTCATCGTTCAATACATTAAGCGTTGGGGTAATAGCATTGGTCGTACAGCTAGCAGCACTCACGATCGTATCGTCGCCAATAGTATTATTATTCACACCATAAACAACGTTTTTAATATCGCCACCAGCCGGTGCAGTTAACAGAACTTTTTTCACACCAGTAGATTGTAGGTGCTTGCCAAGACCTGCTTCATCTTTCCAGATACCTGTATTATCAATGACCAAAGCGTTGTCGATACCATAAGCATTGTAGTCGATTTCGCTAGGGTCTTTGGCATAAATCACTTGCACAAAACGACCGTTAATAATCATGCCGTTGTTGTCATCATCGATACTAATGCCACCCAAAAATCTGCCATGAATCGAGTCACGCTCAAGCAATGAAATACGCTTAGCCAAATCACCAGCAGCAGCTGGACGTACAACGATGGCTTTTAGTTGCAAACCTTTTGCACTTGACGCTTGTGACAGTAGCAGACGGGTCAAAATACGACCAATACGGCCAAAACCATACAATACAACATCCGTCGCGCCATTCACGGCACCTGCATTATTGACAGATTTTAGTGCAGCTTGTACGTCAGTGTCATTAGCAATCAATTGACCAACATCGATACGAGTGGCTTGAATGTCTTTGCTCTCTGCGATGACTTTTACCATCGCTAACGTGTCAGCGATATCGATAGACTTAGCGCCATGGTCGCGCAGTGCTACTTTTTGGTGTAGTGCTAATATCTGACCAACTGAGGTAGTACCTAGCGTTTCACCGAACAATGTTACTTGTACATCTTGCTCATTATAGAGCTTATTCAATAGACCCATAAGCTCGATCGCTTGTTGCTCTTGGTTGTTGTAATTGCTCAAGTGCTCTTGATGTAGTTGGCGTAAGGTATCAGCATTGCTCACGAGAAACATCCTTATGATCAGTAAAGTATTATGAAAAAGTATCAAACAGATAGATTAAATTTAGTCTAAGTAGCCACTCCAATAAAATGACAGAAGAACATTCATGTCAATCATTTTCATCAGAGTGTTTAGATCGCCTAGATTTTAGCTTAAAACGCTCTATTTTGCCAGTGCTAACCGATCAGCAAGCACTTATAACGCGTTTTGAGGGTATATTTAATAGATTATAAAAATAAAGGCAGCTTATTACGCTACCTTTTGATAAACACGAACATTTTAGACGGTTATGGCACCAGCGTAACCGTTTGATTACTGTGCGCTGTCAGTTTAAATTCTTTTAAATCATACCCTTGTTGTTGGGCAATTTGACGATATTTTGCGTAAGTTTCCTGACTGATATTGGGCGACCGTGCCAACAACCATAGACTACCTTTATCGGGTGTACCGACCAAAGCTGTCTTGTAATCTGAATCTCGTGCCAACACCCAATAATCAGCGCGACCAACTGGCAGCCAGCGAATCCATGAGGGTAAGAACGTGACTTTCAATTTGCTACCCGTATCGTCAGCAGGTTTTGCCAACCCCTCAGCTATAATGCCTGAACCGTCTTCAGCCTGACACTTATTAGTGACTATAATTCCTGAACCATCTGTTTTTTCGGTGTAATTAGCAGTGACATCACTGGCACAATTGCGCTGAAAATACATCGGCAATCGACCTATCTCATACCACGTACCTGCATATTGTTTGAGATCCACACTATCGACGGTCGTCGGTACATTGGCAGAACTATGCATGATACTGCTAGGCTTCACCGACAATGTCTCTGTTGTCGCTTTATCAGTCGTCGCCGTAGCAGAGGTTTTATTGGCGGACATTGTAGCCGGCAACGGTGCCGCATATGCCGAAAATGCTGCCAACGGTATAATAATCGCTAAGGCAATGCCGGTATGCTTGATAAGCCCGTTCATGAATATGCGCTCCGGTATTTTTTTGTACGAAATGGTAGTCAATAATAAATCATCGGTTTTTTGGGGTCTTTCTGTTGAGAAATCAGCGGGATCTTCTGACATAAGTGCGTCTAATTCACTGATTTTTTGTGCTTGTTTCTTCTGCACTTTTTTATAGCCGCTGGTTTCTTTGTAACCGCTAATTTTTTGAGAGCTACTGGCTTTTTTATAGCCATTGGCTGTGTCAAAACCTTCTAGATCACTATTTTTTGGATCGTTACTGTCGGTACTACCGTTTTCAATCATAGCAAACTCTTTTGCCTGTGTAAGGCTTTTGTCGATACTCTTGTATCCAAAATAGCTGTCTTGCAAAGACATATCTCTTGCCAAATGGTTTGAACGTTCATCGTCATAACTGTCATAACTAGCATCGTTGCTAGCACTATTGGCATGTTGCCCACTATCATGCAGATAGCGAGCCTTTGATTGGCTAATTTGCTGCGCTTGAGAACCGGCTGCCTGTGAATCAGACCATGCTGACTGAGGTAACTTATTGGTTTTCATAGAGGTACCATTAATTAGTGGTGATGGTTAAAATTGATCAATTATCAAATGATTACCATTTAATTTCTTGCTCAAACACACTGCTAATGTGAAAAATAATACGAGTAAAATTAAATGTTATTAGAAGTAGTTAAGACAGCTTGACCCGATTATGGGCTTATAAATACTAAAATCGTCATTTATAAAAAATAGCGTGCACACTTTCTAATTTGATAGCTTATCTTAATGGCAGCACTACGATTAAAACAGTGTTGCAATGTAGGAAAACGCAACGGTTTGTAAGTAGTTCTATGTTTGTGCTAAAGAATAAACACAGAGTTACTGGCTGGATAAATATAGAGAAGATCGATTGTTTGCATAAACCTTTTATAACAAATACCCGATGAAAATAAAGATACGACCTAAACAAATTGCTAAATAAACTGACGAATACCTGCCACGCTGATACCACCGTACTGAGCGACTCGCTCGATCATGGCGGGTGACAATCCACCTAAGCCGATGACAGGCATATCTGCCAGCCGTGCCAGAGCTGACCAATCTGACCAACCTAATGGTGCAGTATCAGGGTGAGTTTGGGTCGCTAATAACGGTGATAGAAAAATACCGATAACTGGTGGTAGCTGCTGCTGTAAACGAGCATTAGCAAGCTTATTGGCAGCATAAATACTAGCCGTATCATGACAACTAACTATCAATGGTCGATCGTTAAATGACGTCTGCTCACCTACAGAAACGTGCTCCTCATTATTGAACCATTTCATAAGCGCAGTCTGAGAGATTTGATGAACAACGACTTGATGAGCAACGATTTGATAATCCGCTTGCACAGATTGCACGTGATGATCAAAAGGCAGAATTACCTGAATATCTGGACGCAAAGTCATCAGTTGCTTTACGCTGTTATCAAAGCCTGAGTCTTTAACTCGAATGTATAGCCAAGCATGAGACGCTACCTTTTCCTCGTGGTAAGTCAACCATTCTGCTGCTGGATTGGGCTGATCACTAAAGTGTGCCAAAGGATAAGTAATCGCTATCTGCGTGGGTAGTCGCAACCATTCAAGAATCGTTTTATTGGCAGCAGGCAAATGATACTCTCCCGCCAATAGCGCGGATTTATTGACCCATTTTAGCGCCTGCCCTTCTAAGCCATAGCAAAGATGGCGATGCTGTTCGTACTGTAGCCCTGTCAGCTCAATATTATAGACCTGCAAGCTTACTTGCTTATCCCCGTAATCATGATGCAGTCGTCCAAGTTTGACGACAGTATTGTCGTGAATATCGATCCCAGTTTCTTCAGCGACTTCGCGTATTAATGCCTGTTTTGCGGTTTCATCCGCATCAATCTTGCCACCTACAAACTCATATCGATTACCTTGATGTTGGGTCGCATCGCGGAACCCAAGCAAATACTGTGCTTGATAATGAATAACAGCGACAGCGACGTTTACAATCTTTTGATGGCTCGTTGCTGGGATTTTTGAGGGGTTTGGCATAATACTGTCCTTAAGTGCTTATTTCATTGTTTGCTGATAATAACTCGAAATGGTAGTCAGCTATGGCATCAAAACGTCGACAAGACTGTTGAAAATGTGTTTGAGATGGGCTTTATCACCACTGCTTCATATAAGTTTACATAATAACTGCATTTTATTTTATCAATTACCTTGCAAAAAAACTAAATCTAAATGATAATTATTATCGTTAATAATTATTACTCTCTGATGTCGACTACTCAACTGTTTTATCAAAAGGAATTTACTATGAGCATGGTTATCTCTCGTTACTTGAACTGCCGCGAAAATCGTCTACCAACTTTACAGTCACAGCATCTGTTTGCCTTGACCAAAGAAGTACGTATTGAGCACGAAGGTGAGGAATATCGCTTACGCTTAACCCGCAACAATCGCTTAATTTTGACCAAATAGTTAAAATTACACCTCAATAAAAAACGCCTTTCGATGAAGGCGTTTTTTATTGGATAGCGTTTTATTAGGTAGAACATGGTAAGTGCTATCGAGCCACTATTGCAATTCATTGATGAATAAGCAACGGATGACAGTGTTACCTAAAACTGCCAACTATAGACCACATCAACTGCGTTCTCTGCCGCTGACGTTGCCTCGACGTAAATGCGACGGGTCAATTGGTAACGGACAGATAAGCTATTCTGCGCATTAAAGACACCCACCCCGTAGCGAATATATAAGTCAGGAGTCACGTAACCGGTGACATTGACGTTGGTATCTTCACTACCGCCAGAAGCATCAACGGTCAGGCTTTGTAGACCAAAGGCTTGACCAATTTGGTTGGTCAAGTTGCGTGTACCACTCAGCCCAAAGCTCAGGCCAGCAGCGGCTAGATTATTAGTCACTTGTGACTTGAAGCCTTGCTCACTGATTTGTGTGGCGCTCTTATTATCGATACGACCCGTTACCAAGGCATTCATTGCTTGCTGCTGAGTAAGACCAGCATTGTTAAAGACAATAATATTTGGACTTTCAGTACTGCCTTTAACGCGCACACCAACTGTTTTTCCACTAATGGTTTTGGCGGCCTCAATACTCAAGTTAGGCTTCATGACATCACCATTGAAGCGTACCTGACCATAGTTAAGCTCTAAACTCTGACCAAAGGCATTGATATTGGTACGACGTGATACCTGTACTACCCCTGTGGCGCGCATAATGCCCGTGCCGTTTTGAGTGATATTGATAGCACCTGCCAAAGGAATAACGGCACCAAATCCACGGAAATTAATGTCATCCCCTAAATCTACGCCAATATCGGCATTGATCGACCAAGGTTTTGAGATAGCTAAAACTTCGTCGATATTACCAATAAGACGACGATCAAGGACGACCACATCTTCAGTTTGCGTAATGATGTCTTCACTGGCTTCTGGCGGACGAATGGTCGCCGACGGCACACTGATAGCACCTGTAATGTTGACGTAACGGTCGCCTGGACGCACGATGATATCGATATCAGGATTAATCTCAGCCAATAGCAATGGCGGCTGGGTCAGTACTAGACGCTCACCAGCGATACTCAGTTTGGCTTGTAGTTTTTGCTGCCAGTTTACCGTTCCGGTTAGCGTGCCGCTGCCCGTACCACTATTAAAGGTTCCATCAACAGTCGCTTGCGTGCCACGAATTTTAGCATCGACATTAACTTTTCTTAAATTGACAGGCAGGTCGAGCATCGCGATACGACCATTAGCCAATTTAACATCACCATAGAACTGTGGCTTATCCAATGTGCCACCCACACCACCCGCCATGGTTATATTCCCTTCGAGTACGCGCATACCGGGGAAGAAAGGTTTGAAAATCGCTAGATTGAGCTCATTGAGCACCAATGCGCCCGAGATGGGTTTAGGATTTTTATAAGGATCGACAATAACTTCCGCATAACCACGTGCCCCGTGACCAGTATTGATGTCCGTACGCAGTTTGAGACCCTCAGGTACTGACAAGGCAATCAGTGATACACGCTTATATGACAAACTTATAGGAACGCTATCACCGTCTTGTAGCAAGCCGATTTTGCCATTGTCAGAATATAAAGTGGTATTGATAGTCGGTGGACGACCACGTTGCCAACCGACAACTGCTTTCCCATTGATCTGACCATGCCAATCAATATCTTTAGGTAGAAATACTGAAAATAGCGAGGTATCTAGCTTTTGTAGCACTACGTCAACCTGACCACCAGATGGCGAAGCGATTAATTTTTCACGCAAACACAGCTTGCCAGTTTGATCTGCCGCCTGCCAACAGTGTGCGGCAAGTTGCACTTTAAGCTCACGGCTATTGCCGTTCTGATTGTTGGGCAAATTGACGATTAATTGCGCTGGCTGTAACTGGTTCAACGTGGCATATCTAGACTTGACGCGACCTTTACCAATCACCCCAGACCAACTGAGTGTGTCGCGATTAAAGCCACCTTTGAGTCTTGCCGCAATATCAAGTTGCTCATTCGCGACGTTTAGATCGACCACGTGCGACTTTTCAGTACCATTGAAAGACGCACTAACGCTTTTAAAACTTTGTCCCGCAGCGTCTAAGCCTTCAGCGCTGACAATCAGCTGACTTGGGCTATTTGCTAAGTTGACGATTTTGCCGCGAATACGACCTTGACGCAATATAAAACCTGGGAGCGCAATACGCTCACCGACTAAATCAATATAAATAGTGGGCAAGGCTTGTCCCGCAGGCTGCGATAAGGTCGCACCGCCGGTCACTTTACCAGTCAGCTTATTGGACAGCTGATCGAGACTGGTGATATTAATCTTGGTTTGTAATTGCTTGGCATTGCCATTAGCAGTTATATAATTATCGCCCCAACGTAAAACGAGGTTATTGGCATTCAAACTGTCGATTAAGGCGTTCACTTGCTTATATTGTGCTTGTGCATCTTGCGTTTGCAGACGCTTAAAGTAGCTCGCCAAGTCTTTTGGCAGACGCATTTTCGCGGCTAAGCTGCCTTTTGCACTAAGCGGCTGACCTTTTAACATGCCAGTCAAGTTGATTTGTTTGATATTAATGGTTTGCTGGGTGTCACTCCAGCGACCGTCGGTATCTATAGTACCAGTGATAGCGCTTGGCGTACTTTTGAGGAAATAACCCAAATTAAAGCGATTCATTACCGCCTTGATATCCCAAGCGATACCTTTACGTACATCGACAGTGCCGCTAGCATCGATACTACCTGCAGCGCCGACATGACGGAAGCGTTTGATACGGATAAGTTGAGCATCGCCACTGGCATCAATGGTGAGTTTGCCTGCTGGTAATTGTTCGGCATCTAATACACCGTTAAAATTTACTGCAAAGCTATTCAATTTACCTTTGGCATTCGCGTTGTTCTTGGATACCGTTTGCCACTCGCCATTGGTTTTTAGATCACCAGTAATAATGGCAGGATTATTGGGTAAAAAATAACCCAAATTGAAGTTATCAAAGCGACCATCAATTGTCCAACCAATATTTTTACGCAAATCGATGACACCTTTTGCATTCACTGCGCCAGCCTCACCCTTGTAATTGAGCTTGCGAATACTGATCAGCCTTGGCGTGCCTGCCGCATCGATAGACAGACGACCCTTTGGCACATCCGCAGTATCGACCTGCCCATCAAAACGCGCATCGAACATAGATAGCTCGCCACCAACGATATCGACTTTGGCGTCACCGCCACCAGTGATACCGATAGCACGGCCGTCTTGCGTGGCATCAAGCTGCGCCTGCAAATCGGTATTGTTTAAATTAATAATATGACGCTGACCCTTGACCCCGCTTTTGGTGATATTCACTAAGCGACCACTGGCACTAATGCTGCCCGTTAGACGCTCAAGCGGTAAATCACTACGATACTCTTTGGGCAGTAAGCCATTGGTACGGGCATCAATTTGCCACGTCAATGGGCGCTGCTTGCTCGCCAGTTGGATCTGCCCTGTACCCGATAGGTCACCGACGATGCCATCATAATTAAGGCGATTAATATCAATGACATTACCCACTTTTCGGACACGTACATCGTAGTTGCCTTTGGGAGCGGCATTCAGCTCATTGATCACCGCATTGGCATCGATAGAGAGGGTCGAACCGCGCACGATGACGTCCGCTTGACCGCTTGGGCTATCGATATTACCGATGTTAGGGACGTTACGACGGGTCAGATTTTGCCAAGTGGCATCGATATATAAAGGCGCTGCCTGTTTGATCTTCGCAGAGGTCTTACCTTGGGTAATATTGGCATTAATATGTTCGCCATCACGCTGACGGAAATCTGCGTCAACTTCTAAGTTACCCGCGCTGTTCTTTTGTTGATAATGTAGCGATAGTCGACCGTTTAGTTTTTGCGGGGCATAGGCTTTGAAGTCAGCATAGTCGTCAGGAATGACACGGCGAATATCGAAATTGCTACCCGTCACTCGTACTTTTGCATCGAAGCTATTTTTCCAATCTAAAATACCTTGTAGTATTAAGTTTCCAGCTGGAACCTGAGCATCCAAACGATCAATGCGCAGTTGGCTATTGGCAATCACTGCCCGCCCTTGATAATGCCCTGAAGGGATATCTTTGGCAGTCAGTTCGGTATTAATACGCAGACGTATTTCAGAGATGACACCTGAGGCAGTGGCCGTGCCGCTTTTTAAACGAATATTTTGGCTTTCAGCATAAGGAATCAAAATATCATCCCATTGCAGTTTTGCTTGAAGTGGCAAATCCTTGTCCAATGCCTGTACGACAAAATCACCGCTGACATCGCTATCATTATAGCGACTACGCACTTTGCCGACAGTACGCTTTAAACTGCCTTTGGCAGTGATATTTAGCGGATCGATATAGGCTTTGTCTAAAGCACTCACTTCAGCAATAGCACTCAAATCTAACGGATAGTCACCTTGAAGATCAATCTCGCCTTGTAAAGCACTGACTTTGACAATGTCCGCATAGCGTAAGTCACCACGACCTACCGTGACCATGCTGCCAACCCATGTCAAGTCACGAGCTCTGATGTCATGGACGATGATAGGGTCTTTCGTCACTTGCTTATAGACAATCGTTTTTATTTTTGCTTGATCAAAACGCAGGTTCACCGGTAGCTTGAGCGTTTTATAATCGAAAGCCTCACCCGTTGGTGGTTTTTTATTGATAATCTCAATACGTTGAATGTCTGCATCCCGTAGATGGACTTCTTTTGCAAATACTGCACGCCAGCCTATTTTGACATAGGCTTTATCTACCCGTACTTCAAGGTCTTCGGTCGCCTCGATATCGATATCCGTGACCAACAAACCATCACGTAAATTACCGCGCCCATATTTGAATTTAATACCCGTCTCGGCACTGATCTTTTCTAATAAGAACTTGGTACCTGATTCAGTACCAGCCGCATAAAAAAATACGGCGAACATAATTGCTAGCACAATTAGTATGAGCACCAGTAGTTTGAGCAAAAAAGACAGCGGATACCAACGTCTTACAGCACGGGCATCTCGTTGCGCCGGATCTTCATCCGATGAATCATTAGGCGGGGTATTTTCGGTCAACATCACACTCAACTACGTTAAAAAATGATTGTCAACAATCGCTAAAAAACGATTGACGAGGCTCTTATAAAGGCGATCCGATAAAGAAGTGCAATCGAACCGGAATACTCTCTTCTGTCACACCAGCAGCGACATCAACCCGCACCACACCGACTGGTGATGCCCAGCGAATACCAACGCCGACGCCGACTTTGGTTTCAGTCTCGAAGTCTTTGTCATAGGCGTTACCCACATCGGTAAACAACGCACCGCGGAAGCCAGGTCTAAATTCATAGTTATATTCGGCACTACCAACGGTGAGGATTTGTCCACCCGTCAGATAGCCTTTGTCAATTGGCGATAAGCTTTCATAATCGTAACCGCGAATACTTTGGTCGCCACCCGCGAAGAAGCGCAACTTGTAGGGCACGTCATAAAAGTCATCGGCCCAAATGTAGCCGGTATTGAGGCTACCAAGAACTTGGTGTTTATTATCATTACCAAAACTATATATACCGCTGACACCCGCACGCACAATCGCCAAATCCGTATCGCTTAATGCCTTTTCAGTTCCTGCTTCAATAGAGTAGTACTGACGGATACCACGAGTTGGATTGGTTGCACTATCCACGTCCGTTTTATTGATACCATAGCCCAATAAAAGCGCTTGTTGCTGCGGGCTAGAAGACGTAAAACGTATGGGCAGATCTTCTAAGTTGGCCTCATCTACCCCCGTCTCTAACTCATCTAAACGGTAACGCACAGAGTAGCTACGATTCCAGCCACTGTCACGGCGAATATTACGTGCCAATGCCGCTTTTAGCGTTCGGGTAGACAGATCAAAGTTGCCTTCGCCTTGATCGATGACTTCCTCTTCATAAGTCAGGCGAGCATCTAACTTGTCATTAAGCGGATGCTTCCACGGTCGGCTGGCATAGACCGAAACATTCTTAGTAATTCTAGAGACTTCTGTTTCTGCCCCTGCCTGATAGCCTTGACGATTGAGTAGATTGTAATCTATCTTCGCCGTGGCACGTACGCCAGTATCGGTACCATAACCAATACCTACTTGGGCATCGCGTGGCTTACTGGCAGAGACAAAGACATATAGTGGGACTTTTTTACTTTCTCGTACTTGTTGCGGCGTTTTACGTCCTGCCAGCGTTGGTGGTACAAAGTTTTCATCCGCAAGAATGCTTTTTTCATCCGGAAATATTTTTTGTGCCACGTTGCTAATAGAGTCACTGATTTTACCTAAAATCGTGTCTGTCTCTTGGTCTTTTTCGTCTAATACCCGATCATCTGGTAGGCGACTTAAACGATTGGCTTTTTGTTTAATGGCTTGAAGTTTTTCCAGTGTTTGCTCGTCTGCCTCAAACTCAATGGCAGCGATATCAGCCGGATTGACCGTTTCTCCACTGTTGGCAGTGTTGGTGCCTTCACTACCATTTGCCTCATCACTGTTTTGGACAGTGCCATTTTGAACAGTACCATTCGTATTACTACTCTCTGCCCCATTATTTGCTGCCGCTACGCCATCGATAATTTCTGCAGCATTGACCTCACCATCAACATCGTTGTCAAGAGTATTGCCAATGGCATTGGCGGGTGCATTATCAAAAGCTAAAGTACTGTTTTCGCTGCTTTCATTGGGCGGCAAAATGGATTCGACATTCACAGTGTTGAAATAACGCGTCGCCGATAAATCGTTACTAAATTTGGTAATATCGGGGCGATAGAACGGATCACCGGGTTTAAAATCAAACAACTGCTGCAATAAAGACAATTCGACAGGTAGCTTATCAGGGTCGCGGGTCAGAGTATTGGTCGCTGCATCATAAGTAAAAAACACCACATCATCGTATTCATAACGGTCGCCCGTGTTATAAACCAGCGATATATCAGCGGTGTTGTCTGGCAAAATAATATCGACTGATTTATTCAACCAATATTGGTCGAAATAGCCATAAGTATTGCTGAGTGACTCAAGCGCTGCTTTACTGTTTTTATAGACGCGATGGTTAAATACATCGCCTTCTTGCGGTGGCAGCTCTTTTTCTAACGCTTGATATTCTTCTTGCGCGCTACCTTCGCCACGAATCTCGACAATACGACTGTCCACAGTGACCGGCTCGCCTAAATCCTCAATAACTACCTCAATGATGTCGCTATTGGGTTGGCGCAGACGTAAGGTCACATCGTAATAACCAACGGCTTTTGCGGCATCTAATGCCGTTTGACGCAGACGAGGTAAAGCTGCCGTAAAGTCAACGACAGATTGGACGGTCGTGTCATCAAGCGCCGCCTTAATATTCTTAATCGGTTGCGTGTCTTCGTCTGCTTCGATAACTTTTGGTTGAGCGTTAGTCGCATCGTCAGCAGCGACTTGCTGCAAGTAAACCGTTGTCTCTACATGTGGTAGCGCTAGAGCACCATCATTAAAAAACCGATTGTAGAGCCGCTTAACGATATTGGTTTTTTTGCGAGACAGCGCTTTAGGCTTTTTGGCCTGCAGGATACTTTGATTGACGGCTTGGGTTTCGGACTGATAATCTGGCAAATAATCGTCTGGATTGATGATATCTGATTGTTCACCTTCCTCTCCTATCACATTATCTGCACTGACTGACATCTGGTCGTCGATAATAATATTATCGTCATCAGCGCTTCCACTACTGACAGCATCGCTTACGTTAATGGGTCGTGCCATGATTTCAGCGGTCTTAGCCTGTTCAGCCGCCGTCTCATTTTTCCCTAACGTATCAAGGTTGCTAGGTGCTGGCAAGTTGGTGGCGTCGAGACTCACATCTAAACCGATAGGCGGGTTGGTATCGTTTAACGTCGCGATAGGCGCATCAAAGCCACTGTCGTTATTGCTAATGCTATTCATGCCATTAATATCAGCGCTATTAGCGACGCTACCATTATTGATGCTGTCAATGTCTTGCGCATTTTGCCTATCTAGCGCTGCCAGCTCGCGATCAATTTCCTCAGGCATCATCATCTGATAGCCTTGCTGCTGCACTGTCTCAGCTTGCTGCAACAAATCCTTATTAGCAACGTTCGCCTGCGCGTCACTCAAGTCGTCTACATCATAAAGCTCATTATCCAAATCATTGTCATTGGCATTGGCATTGGCATTGTCGACATTATCATCGACATCTTGCTGATTTGCAGATGCTTGCTTAGATAGTGAATTTTGCGCGTCTGTCTCTTTACTATTAGGCTGCTTATTACTTAGGTTTTGCTCTCTATAATCATCTAATACCGACTTATCAATGATGCCTTGTTCCACGGCTCTTTTTAGTCGCAAGGCATCCAATGCGATATCGAGCTGAGTGTCTTCAGTAGAAGATGGCTCGCGAGGGTTTGGGGGCTGTGAGGGTGTTGGTGGTTGGGCTAGTGTCGCAGTGCTGGCGGTTGACCGGCTGGCTGTATTTTGCGTGTCATCATTCTGAGAACCAGCGTTCTGACTATCAATGATTTGACTGCTAGTATCGATACCTGTTGTGGTCTCAGCCAATGCCATAGGCGCGATGCCAAAGCCCACCAAACTGGTCGCTAGTGCACTAAAAAGCGCTGAGCGTGTAAAATAAGTACGCGACAACGCCGGCTGCAAATCATCAATCGCAGCATATTTAGGGGGTTTGATGTTGTGACCATCATGACTGGTTAACGCATTACACTGCGTAACTGACAAGTGGCGCGCTAGAGTTGAAGGCTGATGTTCCATGTATACTTATTTCCTATCACCTCACGCGGCACAAGTCACTGACGATAGAGTCATCAGGTATTACCGGTGAATAAACTTATAACAGTTAGCTGAGATGCTCTATGGACTACCCGTACTTTTTTATTGCTAAGTTTTAGCGCTGAACGTATATCATCTAAACTTGCTAGCATAAAATAGGTCGTTTTAAGTGATACCGAGTCTTGAGTCTCATTGATACCTTCACCTGATTGATGCCTTCACAAGGTAACCCTTCAAAAGACAACCATGTAAAATTTACAAATCATAACTTAGTTAATTATGAAATCATAGCATCGGGCGCATGTATTTTTATCAAAGCCTTGCTATTATACGGCTTAATATTGATAAAACCTATGCTATATTTCGATAAGTTTTTGATAATATTGATAATTGCTTATACCTCAAAAGCTGCGCGCAGCCCTTATTTTTCATCTATTAGCCGCGATCCATCTGTAGGAATCTTCATGGCCAATCAGTTTCAGTTATTTAAGCGCCGCCGTTTTAGCGCCATGTTTTTTACCCAGTTTTTGGGGGCGTTCAATGACAATATTTTTAAACAAGCACTCATATTAGTACTGACTTATACTGCTGCCAGTCAGTTGGGCATGGAAGTTAGTATTTTAAACAACTTAGCGGCAATGCTATTTATACTGCCCTACTTTCTATTTTCGGCATTGGCGGGACAAATCGCTGATAAGTTTGAAAAGTCAAAGCTCACGCGCTTTATTAAAATGCTTGAGCTGGTCATTATGGCGATTGCTGCTGTAGGCTTTGTTTTTGAGTGGTACGGCTTATTATTTGTGGCGTTGTTTTTGATGGGCACGCATTCAACTTTTTTTGGCCCGATTAAATACGCTTACTTACCGCAAGCGATGAAGGAAGATGAGCTCGTCGGTGCCAATGGTCTGTTTCAGATGGGCACCTCACTGGCTATCCTCATTGGTATGATTGTCGCCGGTGTTTTGACCCAGCTATCGCAATCCCTTTATTGGATTAGCGCCACCGTATTGGTCGTCGCTGTTTTGGGTTATCTAGCAGCCCGATATATTCCTACGATGCCCGCCATGCAGCCGACGCTCAAGATTAATTGGAATATTTTTACCACCAGCTGGTCGACGGTACGCTATTTATACTCGCTGCCTTTCTTATTCTTTGTCATTCTTGGCAACAGCTGGTTTTGGTTTTATGGGGCGACGTTTTTGACCCAAGTACCAGAATTCAGCAAAGTCATTTTGCATGGCGATGAGTCGGTGGTTATTTTCCTATTAACGTTATTTTCTGTGGGTGTGTCGATCGGGTCTTTGTTATGTAAAACCTTGACCAAAAACCAAGTCAGTTTACGCTTACTGCCTTTTGGTATTGCTGGTTTAAGTATTTTTGCTATCGATTTGTATTTTTCCTTGTCAGGATTAAACATTGACGTTAATACTGAGACGTTACTGGGTATTGGTGATTTGTTTGGCGTGAGTGGCAGTTGGCGTGTGTTTGCCGATTTGTTCTTCTTAGGGTTTAGTGGCGGCTTATATATTGTCCCTTTATATGCGTCTATGCAGGCTTACGCGCCCAAAAGCCACCGCGCACGTATCGTTGGTGCCAACAACATTTTTAATGCCATCTTTATGGTCAGCTCAGCGATTTTTGCGATTATGGTGCTCAACACCTTAGGATTGACGCTACCGCAGTTATTCTTGGTCACTGGTGTGCTAAACATTGCTTTTGGTGCGTTTTTATATATTAAGCTGAACAAACACGTAAAGCATGCGGTCATCCAAACTCATGATGACGAGCTTAGCCGACAAGATTAGATGCTTCGAAGATCTAACGAGCATTAGTAGAGTTGGTGTTCGCTGAATCATGCAGCCGATAATAGTGGTGCCGATAATTTGTATTGTTTGCTATAGTAATGTGCATGAACAGAATATTGCTGTTTTAAAAAGCAAGTAGCCTTAATAAAAGTATTTTATTGATAAAAAATAAAGCCATCAGGAGTGAATCATGGCCCTGCGTCCCTTATCTAAAATTGACCAGCTATTGCTTGGGGTTGACAAGGCATTGCGAGCGGTTGTTCCGCACTCAAACCCCAGTACCCGCCCATTGCCCGTCAGTAATGACGATATTCCTGAGCTGACCATTACGGAGGCGCGTCACGTGGCAGGACTGATGCGCATCAATCATACTGGCGAAGTATGTGCGCAAGGTCTATATCACGGTCAAGCCTTTGCCGCCAAAGACAATGGCGTCAAACAAGCCATGCAGCATTCAGCCGAAGAAGAAGTCGATCATTTGGTGTGGTGCGAGACACGTTTAAAGGAATTAGGCAGTCATGCCAGCCTTTTTACCCCATTATGGTACGGCATGTCTTTCGGTCTTGGCGCAGTAGCAGGCACTATCTCTAACGAGTTTAGTCTGGGGTTTGTCGCCGAAACCGAGGCGCAAGTCAGCGAGCATTTGCAAGAGCATATTGGGCAATTACCCGTCCATGATCAGCGCTCAAGAGAGATACTGGCGCAAATGGATATTGAAGAATTGCACCATCGCGAGCTGGCACTAGCAAGTGGCGGCGCGGCCTTATCACCACCCGTGCGTCAGACCATGCGTTGGATGGCAAATCGGATGAAAGCCACGGCTTATCATCTGTAAATGCATAGTGAGTAGCGCCTCTCATAGGGCTGACTGAATTATTTAATTTAACAATCCTACTACTGATAGCATTCAGCTTAATTTGCTAGGGTATTAGAAATTTGCAAGATTGCGCGCCAATAATACAAAACATTTTAGAAAATACAAAATAGCTTCGATAATACAAAACAACTATCAATCGATTGTAAATAACGACTTAATACACAAGGTAACGACTTTTATGAAAGCCATCAACCACTCTAGCTTGTCTACCGACTCATATACCAAAGCGCCTAAGTTTGCGACCTTGACCGCCTTAGCGGCTGCCTGTGCCATGATGTTGTCTGTCCCTGTTAATGCGGCCGAAACTGACAGCACAGCTAGTGCTAGCACAGTCGCTGCTGTCCCTAGTGCCATGGATTCAAGCAGACGCGTCATTCGTCTTGCTAAACCAAACGCAAATGCTGCTGCCAGTACGGCTCAAACCGACGTAGCGGCAAATATGGCAACGGCAAATAGTACCCAGCAAAACAATGCTTTACCAACTGGCACTCAGCAAAGTCAGCCGCCATTAAACGCTACACAGTCAGCAGCAGTACCGCAGGCACCAGCAGTAGCAACTCCGGAATTGACAGGGACGACTCGTGTGTACGAGCGTGGACCAATGACAGCAACCGGTATTGACCTTCGTGGTGGTCAGCTATCTAATATTCCAACCCCGCAAGTGCAACTTTCAAGCGTTAGCTTTGTACCGACAGTGTTGGTTCCACAGCAGCAAGGTTTAGGTACTGATAAGCTTGACGTTAGCTTGCTAGATGACTTTATTGAAGACGTCTCTCCTAACGCCCGTCATTATCCACCGAACTTTCCTAATCGCTCACAACGTCACTATACTCGTGAAAAAATCAAAGTATTAACCGAATGGATTGAGCCTTATGCCCAATCGCCAAATGCTTCTTATGACGTGCTACTTCGGGCGGCCAAACTCAATGGTATGGGACGTAATTTAGACTTAGGCTCAGATTATACGGTACGTGGTGGCAAATATGTTGACCGGGCCATCAAAATCAAATCAGATAGTGGTGAAGCCAACTTCTTGTACGGTATGATGCTATCAGAAGGCGGTGGCTTCAAAGAAGGTCAAAAATATCTAGACCGAGCCGTCTCTTTGGGCTACACCGAAGCGGAACAGAGCTTGGCACAGTCAGATCTATTAAGTGATCGCCGTAATAATGCTTTAGAGCGTTTGCGTCGTCTCGAGCAACAAGTCCCTAATAACGCGGTTATTCGTCAACAAATTAAGCTCGTTGAAGATGGCAAGTTTTATATTTGGGACATACCAGCGCCTGATATCGACGTAAAGCCAGGGGCATAAATCCAGTTATTAATCTCAATTATTAATATCTGATTTAAAACTAAAGTACACAGCGCCTTCTTTTTGTATTGGTTTGATATCAATATAAAAAGAAGGTTTTTTTTGGCTCAATGCTAGGGCCTGTCTTCAATTCACTCGATATTCATCTAAATGGGCTAAACCTTGCCAAACATCGTCAAATAGCTGGTTAATATCCCTATATTATCTGCGCTATTTTTCTTGTTTGACGGCAATTTATCTCATTTTTATCGCCATTTTTGAAATGAAGACACGCCCTAGTCATTGTTGCTTTTTCTTTTACTTGTTCAAATAACCTCTTTAGCCATTCAGGTTAAAATTTGATACGTTGTCGTCACACTCATTTTATTCTAAATATTATTAAACAAGATTTGACTATGAATTTTGTCCATTACACCTGAAGTTTCAAATAAAATAGTGAAATCCAAAAAGTTGCGCTACACTCGTTTTATTATATTGACGACCTATGATGACTATAGGCATGACTATTATTTATTGGAATTACCTATGACCTTCACTCGCTCTGTCAGTAATCCGGCCACACACGCTACTATAAAAATAAAACCTGTCATTCTATCAGGGCTCATAACGGCAATGGCGCTACTACCAGCTTGTAGTACCGTATCGGTTGAAAAGCAAGCATCAGCGAAGACCATTTCTGCACAGCGTGGCAATATCGTCACAGACAATGAGCTCAGTACTGACACAGCGTCAGCCTTGTTATCAGCAGGACTTAACGAACAGGCCTGTTTTCAGCAGTTCGATTTGTGCCTAATGCAGCTCACTGATAGCATACTCACTGAAAATTACCGTCCAGCGCTGGCTGTGTTTTCAGAATTACATTATGCCAGAGCTCGCCAGCTTGCCGACTCCAAAGAGTGTCAAAATGCACTAGCTCGTCCGCCGCTTGACCCTTATTATGCCAATGCGCCTCTGAGTGATACTGAGGCCGAGAGTCAGCAGCAGAGCACAGACGAATGCTTGACTAGCTACCAAGGTCGACTGTTTGACGCCATCAAATCCAGCTATACCTATCTGTTTTATGACAGTTTGGCACATGACTTTGAAGGAGCAGATAAAGTAAAAAGTCAATCTCAGGCAAAAAACCGTATTCCAAGTGATATTGACATCCAAACTCAAGATATTTATAACGCAGCCAGCAATGACGTCATTACCCAACTATATCAATCGGTAGATGGCACAAATAAATTGATGGGTAAGACCAAAGTGGACTATCTACCAACGAGCACGGCTTCTCAAGATACGAGCAAACGAGAAGCGATCGCAAACCGAGCATCGTTGAACGGTAAACCTACTGACCAGATCGAAGTGATGAAGGTGCAAGTAGACCGTTATAATCTCAATATCTTTATGCCCAACGAAAGTAACTATCTAAAAAACGCACAAAAACAAACCTCAGCGCTCGCCGACTTAGTATCCACTTATGAGCTGCGTCTCTCAGGCCTTAACTCAATCAGCAAACGTCCAGGACTGGGTATTAGCTTAGTCGCTTCATTGGATGATCGCTATACCACGACCGTCCGACAGCTGCTGGTTTCATCACTATCGGGGCAGCTCAATAAAGATACCGTTGACGGAAAAAAAGATGATAGCGCGCCCAGCTCACGCATCTATCCTACAGGGCATTTATTGATGACGGGCTTAATTAAGCCCACGGGAGATAGCGTCCTTGATACGCTCAGCAGTCATCAGCTCGATATTCATTTATACAACCCTTATCGCAGCGAGAGCGCCACTATCTTGGGTGATGACTATCCACTGGCAGCGAACTTCTCTGCTGGCTATGGACTATGGCTGGCAGAAAACCAGCTCGATGGCGTCGGTTACTTAAACCTAATCACCCGCCAAAAACAGGCCAGCTTACCTAAGCTGTTTATGCTAGAGCCTTACGATCCTGACAAGCGGGTAATCATCATGGTGCATGGCTTGGCGTCTAGTCCCGCCACATGGGTAAATTTGACCAACGATATTTTTAATGATGATAAGTTGCGTGATAACTATCAGGTATGGCAGATTTTTTATCCGACCAACTTACCTATTTTAGAGAACCGTTATCAAATTCAGGAATTAATCAATAGTACGTATCAACAGACTGATCCTAAAGGACAAAATCGCGCCAGCAAAAACAGCGTGATTATCAGTCATAGCATGGGTGGTATCATCTCCCGCATGATGCTGTCTGATGACAATTTGGCCAACAACTTAGACGCTTTAGAGGATGAAAATTTACTCGAAAACAGCAGTAAACGACGAGTCGATGACATGCTGAAAAAAGCCTTTGCTAACGACGATCTGCGTAACCGTTTTGAGCTACACACCCTACCACAAGTCGATACTGCCATCTTCTTGTCCTCACCCTTTCAAGGCACCGACTATGCCGATCGCTGGTTTACTCGGGCGCTAAGGCGCATCGTGTATTTACCTGTGGGATTGGTCAAGACTGTCACCGATAACGTGGCCACCCTCGCCATTCAGGGCGACTTGGCGCAAAACCCCTTAGGTGCTCTGTATTTGCAGAATGGTGCTAGCCAGCTAAGCGATAAATCGTCTTTTATTCAGCTAACCAAAGACATCAGCATCAATGATCGCATTACTTATCATTCGATTATCGCTAATAACGATGCCGATATCACCAACGGCTTGGCGCAAATGCAACCCGGTGGTGCAAGAATTGACTTATCCCAAGAAGTATCAGAAGAGGACAGTAGCGAGAATGCAAGCAATGGCCCTGCATCTGAATCTGAGTCAATCAGTGAACCGCTCGTCGCCGCTGTGACTGTCGATGAAGATATCAGCCAAGCACTGACCGAACGCTTGTCAGATGGTATCGTCCCCTACACCAGTGCCCATCTCGAAGGTGCCGCCTCTGAAACCGTCATTAATGGCGGTCATAGCATCCAAGAAAACCCACAAACCGTACTAACTCTGCGACAGATTTTGCATACACAATTACAGGAATGAGGTAAATATACGCCATATGCCAAAGCAGCAAAAAATTTGTCCATCAGCTATCTATAAATCATATGTAACAGCCATGTGCTGCTGATATAAATTAGGCAATATATTGTTCTTCATGGCTATCAATTCAAGTTTTTTAGGTACATTTGATACTATTTGGGTGACTACTAGGTATGTAACTGCGTGTTTGGGCAGCTTGCGTGTATATCTAGGGAAGCGCATAATAGACCCATAGCAAATGACAGTAATATACTAATTTATAAGGATGTAAGTTATTTAACCCAGCTAAACAGTGATAATCTTAGCCGCATTTTATTTTAAATATTGCTTGCGAGTGAACACTGAGCTACTGCCCGTAATCAATCGTTGCCACCTTAATTATATGGTCAATTACGGACAGTTACTTGCGTTGTATGGAAGCCAGCGCTATTCAGCTAATAGATAAGGGTGACCATTTATGTTCGCTACGTTTATGATTGACCAGCTTGATGCGCTGATGCTGGCGCGCATCCAATTCGCTTTTGTTATCTCGTTCCATATTGTCTTTCCCGCATTTTCTATCGGGCTTGCTAGCTGGTTGGCAGTTCTTGAGTTCCGTTGGTTGAGAACGGGCGACCCTGTTTACGCTGAAGTTTATAAGCACTGGGTAAAGATATTTGCCGTGGTGTTTGGTCTAGGCGTGGTGTCAGGTGTGGTGATGTCTTACCAGTTCGGTACTAACTGGGCGGTGTTCGCAGATAAAGCCGGCAATGTTCTAGGCCCTCTACTCGCCTACGAAGTATTGACCGCGTTTTTCTTAGAAGCCTCTTTCTTAGGTATTATGCTATTTGGTTGGGGACGCGTCAGCAAACGCATGCATTTCGCTTCCACTGCCATTGTCGCCATCGGTACGCTGATTTCAGGTTTTTGGATTTTGGCAGCCAACAGTTTTATGCAAACGCCGCAAGGCTTTATGATGGGTGCAGACGGGCTACTATATCCTACTGATTGGCTCGAAATCATATTCAATCCTTCCTTTCCTTACCGCTATGCTCATATGATGACGGCCGCGTTCTTGACTACTGCCTTTGTCATTGGTGGTATCGGTGCTTATTATATTCAATCTAAAAAACACACAGAACACCGTCGGCATGGTCGGGTAATGCTAGGTATGGCAATGATTATGGCCATATTTGTAGCGCCTGCACAGGTATTGATTGGCGATGAGCATGGCTTAAACACGCTTGAACATCAACCAGCCAAAGTAGCCGCCATGGAAGGTATTTGGGAGGATGAGCGCGGTGCGGCTTTACGCTTATTTGCGATTCCTGACCAAGAAAACCAAACCAATAAGTACGAAGTAAAAATCCCTTATGTGACTGGTTTGATTCTTACTCATTCGCTTGATGGTGAAGTAAAAGGCCTTAAAAATTGGGCACCTGAAGATCAACCACCCGTCATTGTTGTTTTTTGGGCATTCCGTATCATGGTTGGCATTGGTATGCTGATGGTATTGGTCGGTTTATTCAGTCTCTACAAGTATTTCAAGAAACAACAGTTTAACCCCGAAAGCTTATGGTTCCACCGAGCGTGGATGATGATGACACCGCTTGGTTTTATCGCACTATTGGCTGGTTGGTTTGTGACTGAAACGGGGCGTCAGCCATGGACAGTATATGGCGTAATTCGCACGGCTGAGAGCATGTCACCGCTTGCCGCTCAACAAGTAGCAACGACACTGATTGGCTTCATCATCCTGTATATCTTCGTGTTCGGTGCTGGTAGTTTTTATATTTTGCGCTTGATTGCACAAGGGCCCAAACCTTATGAGAACCCTGCTGATGACAACTTCTATGAGCATTCAGTGACAGAGAGTCAAGGTCGCGCATTAAGCGGCGATAAGAATACTGCTAAAAACACTGAAGAAGATTTAGATACTCCTGCGGACGATGTTGATGATGGAGGGTTACGCTAATGTTTAACTACGGTGATGTATTAGACTTACCTCTCATTTGGGGCGGACTTATCGCTCTATCTGTATTTATCTATGTGTTACTTGATGGGTTTGATTTGGGCTGTGGCATTTTGTTCCCGTTTGCAGGCTCCGATAAGAATCGTAGCCGAATCATGAACTCTATTGCGCCATTTTGGGATGGTAATGAGACTTGGTTGGTATTGGGCGGCGGTGGTTTGTTTGCCGCTTTCCCAGTCGCTTACGGTATTATTATGACAGGTCTTTATTTACCAGTAACCGCCATGCTTTTTGGTCTTATTATGCGCGGAATGGCGTTTGAGTTCCGCTTTAAAGCTTCGTCACGTCGTCATATTTGGGACACCTCCTTTTTTGTCGGTTCGGTCGTCGCAGCCTTCTCTCAAGGCATTATGCTTGGGGCACTCGTACAAGGTCTTGAAGCCAGCAACCGCTTATATACTGGTGGACCTTTTGACTGGTTTACGCCTTTCGCTATCGTTTGTGGCTTTGCGATGATTATCGGTTATGCTTTACTTGGCTCTACTTGGCTCATCATAAAAACGGAGCATACTTTACAAATTTGGGCGCGCAAAGTCTCTGGCTGGATGCTCTCTGCCTTAGTCGTGGCGATGATTATCGTCACAGGGTTTATGTATTTTTCAGATATCAATGCACTCGAAGGATGGTTTAAGTTCCCGAGTTTATTGTATCTCGCACCTATGCCTATTATCGTCCTACTATTATTTTTTCTCATGCGTAAAGACTTAAAAACGGAGCGTGAATATCGTCCTTTCTTATTGACGGTTGCTCTATTTTTGATGGGTTACATCGGCGTCTGTTTTGCCATGTTCCCTTATATCGTACCGTATCAAATGACGATTTATGAGGCAGCCGCTGCGGATACGTCGCTATCCTTTATGTTAATTGGTGCTGTTATTATGCTGCCTATTATCTTAAGTTATACTGCTTTTGCATACTATACTTTTAAAGGCAAATCTGATCACAAGCCTATGTATTGATTAGGGTCATACCGTCAATCAGCCAAAAACCTTGGCTATCATTATTGATTCATGATGACCACAACTCATAAGCCAATCAGGAGATTTTCATGAAAAAGCTTAGTAAGAAACAATCACAATGGGCATGGTTTGCTGGCTTATATCTAGCAGGGTTCTTGGTTGTCTTTACCATTGCCCAATTGATAAAATTGGCTATGGGCGTTTGATGCCAATCGCTAATAGCATAAAAAAGCAGCGTCGAGAAATCAACGCTGCTTTTTTTATTAATCTGTTTTTATTTGATATTACGTTTATGCGCCTAAGTGATTGTCGCTACCGTTGCTCTCAATAAACTCATTTACCTGCGCCAAGCGCTCAGGCGTCCCTACATCTATCCAATTGTCAGTGATGACTTCCGCAGTAATTTGAAACTTTATCATCGCTTGCTTGAGCAGCGGCGCCAATGCAGCTGGCTGACCTGATACCAATCCATCCACTAATCTAGGCGACATTACACTGATACCAGCAAAGGTATATTTGTCTGCCTCGCCAATCGGTTGCTCACTGGCCAGACCATTATTGATCGCAAAATCACCGCCATTATTATGCTCTGGATTGTCAATCAATAACAGATGCGCCCGTTGATCAGCGCCTAGTGTATAGTCCCGCAACTGAGCAAAATCATACGTCGTCCAGACATCGGAGTTGACTAAAATAAATGGCTCATCTCGCAGTTTACCGGTTTGTAATGCTTGAAAAATACCACCTGCGGTCTCTAAAGGCTCATCATCTTCTACTGACCAATGCAATTTAACTCCGTACTCGCTACCATCACCCAAGGTATCCATGAGCTTGTCAGCAAGCCACGAGGCATTAATCGTAATATCGGTAATGCCTGCTGCTTGTAGCGCCTTAATATGCCAAACAATCAGCGGCTGTCCACCCACTTCTACTAAGGGCTTAGGCGTTTCAAGTGTTAACGGACGCAAGCGCGTTCCCTTGCCAGCAGCCAAAATCATTGCTTGCGTAATCGTAGACATGCACGCTCCTTATTCAATTTATAATGAGAGAGATAGATGCAAGTTATTGTCCATCTCTATAACGAGGAAAATTTATCTTGATAAGCAGGTAATATCTGATCTGCAAGCCATTGATTAAATGGCTGTAGCGCTTGCTTCATCGCCTCATTGCCATGCTCAGCAAGCCAATTCAACTCAAGCAGTAGATCGCGCATGACTTTGGGGATATCAGCCAAATAACGGTCTTTACCATCGCGCTCAGACAAGCGGATAAAGATTCCTAGTACCTTGAGATGCCGCTGTACGCCCATCACATTCATATCATTCTCAAGCTGTTCAGCACTATCGGCGGTGGTGAGCACCGCCTGTTGTTGCAACTGCCAAAAGTCACGAATCCAACCAGATATTTGATGCTCTGGCCATTCAACATAAGCGTCACGCACCAATGACACCAAATCATAGGTATAAGAGCCAATCACCGCATCTTGGAAGTCAATCACGCCTAAGCGCGAGCGATCCGCTTGATCTTGCATCAGGTTGCGACTGTGATAATCACGATGCACAACCACTGCTGGCTGCTGTAAAACCTCTTGTATCAATGCCGCTTTTAGGGTGTTCCATAAATCCTGATTCAGCTCGACATCGATATAGGGGATAAACCAATCACTAAATAAATCCATCTCGCGGTTCAATAACGTGGCGTCGTAATCAGGCAATTGGTACTGAATTTTTGCAGTCTCTACTGGCACAGTCTGTAGCGCTACCAAGGTCTGCATGGCCAATTGATAATGATCATTAATCTGCTCAGGTGTCGCATCGACGAGCAAATGCGCAAATTCTATCGTGCCAAAATCTTGCAATACCAAAAAGCCCTTTGCTACATCTTGCGCAATCAACGTTGGCACATTGATGGCGGGCGCCATCAGCTTTGCAACATTGATAAACTGCTGCAAGGCGTCTTGCTCGTCAGCAGAATCCATGACAATATAGCGCGCGGTGGCGTCATCCTTATCAGCCAATTGGATACGGTGATATTGGCGGGCGCTCGCATCACCAGGCAAACTATCAAGCACAAATTTTTGGTCAGCAAACACTTGCTGCAACCAATTCTCTAGCTGCTGTTGGCGGTTATTCTTGTCGTTCAGAGTGGCATTCAGGGTGGCGTTCAAAGGCATGGTATCAGTCATAGAGTACATCGCAGGTTAAATATAAGTCGTAAATCATTAAAGTAGTGATAAGTCAGGCAAAACCTTGCTAAAATAGTGACAGCTTGATTGACAGTATCTGTTGTAATGTAGGTATTGACACATAGTTTTATCAATGTTGCCCAGCAATTTTCAAAAAACAGCTTAGCAATGTTATAAATTTTGGTAAATAGTGTAGCTGATTTGGTTTTTTTTGACTATGATTAGTCGTCATTATATGTAAAACAGCCAAATTTTTGAGATTATATGATTAACTCCTGATTTTTTAATCATTTATGAACCACTAAGTTTTTAGTCATTTATGAACCGCTAAATATAGCTAAAACATGGCTATTAAACTAAATATCGTAATCCAATAGGCTCTGCAATCATAGGTGTGCCCTTGTTATATTCTCCGCTTTACCAAAGCATCCGTTTGGTTTTATTCGGTGCCTTAGGCTTATCGAGCTTGACCGTCAGTGCAGCGCTCACCAAGGCTGACACACAGACAACTGCGCCATTAGCCACCGATACTGTCAGCAGTTATGTCTCTGACATAGCTACCAATACCAATACCAAAGACAATATTAACACCATCAATCAGGATATTAGTTACCCGCGCGTCAATGCACAGAATAGCGCTTATGAAGCAGTAAACGAAGAAACTGTAAATATTGCTCCCGAAGCTAGCAACGCTGCTTTAATGGCTAGTAGCACACTTGATAATAGCGATTTAGACATCACTGAAATCAACGATAATAGTGATGCTATCTCTGACGTAGAAGCACAGAGAAAACCCCTAACGACCATCGGCGACAACACCAATTCCAAAAATAACGATGTGCGAGTGGCTGACAACGCTAGCAATACGCTGAAACCGATTGATGACAGCGATGCAATCGATGACAGCGATGAGAGTATTCAAAACAGCTTGCTGCGTTTGGCAGAATTTTATGAGCTGACCCCTGATACCGATTTATCAACCCTAAATACGAGTGATAGCACTTTAGAGTCTGAACCAGATAATATCCAGGACAATCTATCACCTGCAACGCAAACCATCGCCAAAGTGGGCAAAAACTTACGGCTGCTACCAAATGTTATCGATAGTGCCCAGCGCTGCGAAGGCCGATGGGTCTACCCACAACAGAATGCTAATTATCAACGAGCCGTCAATGAAGCAGCGATGGATAATGGTCAGGCGGCGACCAATCTGAATGGCGTGGCTAATAATCGAGCGCCTTTATTTGCAGAATCCGACTATGGTTATTATGACAATGTCGACTATGCGGAGCTATCTGGTAACGTGATTGTCGAACAAGGCACTCAGCATATTGAAGCTGATAGTATCTTGTTGGATTTGAGTCGTGGTGTTGCCGCTGCGCAAGGTAAAGTCATGTTTACCGATCAAGCAACTGGCAATCAAGTAACCCGTGCCAACACTAGAAACACAGGTACAGGCAGTATCACCGAACAGGCAGCCAAAGGTGGTCTCATTGGTGTCGCAGACAGTCTGGCTTATAATACTGAAACTGGACAATCAACGGCTAACGATGTGGCGTTTGCGAGCGTAGAACTCCAAGCACACGGCTATGCCAAGCGCCTTAATCGACCTAACGACAGCCAATATGAGCTGGATCAGGTCATGTTCAGCACTTGCCCACCGACTGACCGCAAATGGCAGTTCGATGCCAAAAGTATTGATTTGGACACGGAGACTGGTCGCGGTGAAGCTTACAATACGACTTTCCGTATTGCGGATGTTCCGGTGTTTTATCTGCCTTATTTTAACTTCCCCATAGACAGCCGACGCAGTACAGGGTTCTTATTACCGAATGCGAGCATTAGTAGTGAAAGTGGGCTTGAGGTTGATATCCCCTACTATCTCAATTTAGCGCCCAATTATGATGCGACGATCAATACTCACATCTATAGCGATCGCAATCCTATGCTCACAGGTGAGTTTCGCTACTTGACCGAAAATTATGGCGAAGGGATTTTTAACGGTTCATATTTGCCAAACGACAAAGAATATGATGACGAAGATCGCACCAGCTTTTTTTATGATCATTACTGGTCATCTACCAGTATCCCGCGCTTAAGTGGTGATGCTAAATACAGCTATGTGTCGGATGAAGATTATATTAACGACTTTGATACTTTGGGTTTATCAGACAACACCTTAAACTTGCCGCGTCGCGCTCGACTTAATTATTACAACGATTATGTCAACGGTGAGCTGAAGGTTGAGACTTTCCAAACGCTCAATGCTTTTACCGATAATGGTGAGCCGTTAGAAGACAAAGACAAGCCTTATTCACGCTTACCGCAGCTCAAACTTGACTATCGATTACCGTGGGCAGAGCGTTTTGATATCACGGGTGTGCATGATTCTGCTTATTTCAAAAAATCTATCGATGACGGTTCTGAAAATGAAAAAAGTGGTGCGCGGGTCTATAACAAAATCAGCGCTGTTTATCCGATGGAAAAATCATGGGGTTATATTAAGCCCAAGCTGAGCCTACAACATCTGTATACCTCATATGACGAAGACAGCCTCGCGGACAACCAACTTAGTGAAGAAGATGGTAGCCAATCGGTATTTGTACCGCAAGCCAGTATTGATGCAGGTTTGCACTTCTACCAAGCAGGCTCACCCTTCGGTGCCTTTGACGATACCATGGGTGGCTATCGCCTATTGAGTCCACGATTGAAATACACCTATTCGCCATTTAAAAACCAAAACGACATCCCTAACTTTAACACTCGTATCGCCTCAATTAACTACGAGCAGTTGTTTTCAGACAGTTGGTTTTTAGGTCATGATCGCTTGCAGGATTTGCATTCTATTACCCCTGGGATTAATTATCGTTACATCGATGCAACGGGTGTGACACGTTTTGATGGTAGCATTGCTGAGCAGTTTTATATCGATGATGGTCGCGTGACCCTTGAAGATCAACAACCTGTCTTTAGCTCTTCCTCTTCAGGAATGGTTTGGGATACCAGTACGCAACCCTACAACAATTTTTGGGTGGATGTCAGCGGTGCGCTAACCGATGATTATGACTTGAACTATGTTACGACAGAGCTACGTTATCAGCCATCGGATAATAGTTTGTTTAACGTTGGGTTTGTTAAGCGTCAGCGCGATGAAAACACCAATCAATTGCCGCTGTCTGCCTTTACTGCTTCAGCTGTGTTCCCGATCAATAACAGCTGGCGAGTATTGGCTCAAGGTCAATACGATTACAATCGTGATAAAATGCTCGATTCGCTAATCGGCATCGATTATGAAGATTGCTGCTTTGGTTTTGCCGTTTACGGTCGTCGTTACTATAATGACCTAAACGTCAAAGACAAGCCGACACAAGCGATTATGGCAGAGATTAGATTGAATGGTCTTGGTAACAATAGCAGCCGTTTGACACGATTGCTCGCTGATAAAGTCTTGGGCTTTGAACCCGTCCAGACTGCATGGAAAGACTAACAAGGCGCAAATAATGCTATATTAAGGCATTGTTTTCGTCATTATTTATATAACCTTGTTTGTAACCCTATTATGGACAACCTTAGACAATATTTGCTTCTTAAAGATATTAGATAGCGTTGACCGACTACCATCCGATGCGATGACATTGATGAGGAGCATCATGAGATTTTTTTCTTTACGTCAGACCAGCCGAGCCGTACTGCTTTCTATGAGTATGAGTGCAGGCCTTGTACTTAGTTTCAGCGCGCAAGCTGCCACCGTTAATTCTGCAACAGCATCTAAAACAAATGCTAGCGCTGAGCAAAGTAACGTCAATCGCTTGACCCCAGCAAACAGTACCGATGGCATCATTGCTTTGGTCAATGAAAATGCTATCTTAAAAAGCGACTTGATTGATGCGATCACTAAAACACAAGCACGGGCTCAAGCTGCTGGTGAACCGATTGCCAATTCAGCACAGCTACAGTCTGAAGTGTTAAATGCTCTCATCTTGCGTGAGCTGCAACTGTCACTGGTCAAACGTGTGGGTCTAAATCCTAACGAAGCCGATATCAATCAGCGTCTTGGTCAAATTGCTCAAGCTGAAGGGCTTGGTAGTATTGCTGCTTTACAGCAACGCTTAGACGCCGACCAACCTGGGAGCTACGCGACCCTACGAGCCAAACTCATTGAAGATGCCGCCATTCAGTCTTTGCAGCAACGCCAGATCAGCAGTCGTGTGCGTATTAGTGAGCAAGATATCGATGCATTTTTGGCTTCTCCAGAAGCCAAACGTTTGAACCAAAGCGAGTACCAAACTGTTCATGTACGCGTCCCTTACATGGATGACTACAGCCGACTGTCAGAAGCCCAGCGTGCTGAAGCACTCAAAGTGGCCCAAGCATTGCGTGCACGCTTATTAGAACCAAATGTCGACGTGGCTGCAGCCGTTACTGCCAGTCAAGGCAGCTACGCTATCCCTATACAAGGTGGCGATATGGGCTTTCATAAAGCGGCCTCGCTACCGACAGAGTTATCGAGCGAGATTACTAAGCTCGATGTCGGCGCAGTGAGTGCCCCGTTATTGACACCTGAAGGCATCGATATCATTAAGCTTGCTGATAAAAAAGAAAGTGATAAAATGCTCATACCGCAGTGGAACACTCGTCATATTTTGATCAAAGTAGATGAGTTACAAACGGATGCCCTTGCTGAGCAGAAGATTAATGATCTGTATGAGCAATTACGCAGCGGCGCTGACTTTGCTGGTTTGGCATCAACCTATTCGGATGATCCAGGCTCAGCAGGACGCGGTGGCGATCTGGATTGGGTAAGCGCAGAAGATATGGTCGGACCATTTGAAGCAGTGATGAAAAACACAGCAGTCGGTGATTATTCTGCTCCTTTTAAGACCCAATTTGGTTGGCATATCTTAAAAGTAGAAGGTAAGCGTCAAGAAGACGTTAGTGAGCAATATCGCCGTAACATGGCGCGTCAAGCGTTATATCAACGTCTAGCACCACAAGCCAAAGAAGATTGGCTACAAGAGCTACGTGCTGGCGCTTATATTCAGGTGCTTGGCTAATTGCTTGACGAGACGCTAGCAAGCTGAATATCAGTAAAAGTCTCTAAATAAAAAAAGGGTATATGCCATTGCATGTACCCTTTTTTTGTATGAACAACGCATAGGCTTTTTTCTTTTACCCTAAGGCATGTCCTCAACTCAAACTATCGTATCGTCAAAATATCCCAAAAACGCGACGATACTGCTGATATCAATTTTTTGTAGCCTCTGTCTGCACAGGCAAAGCAAGCAAGCAAGAAAAATTGATATCAGCAGCGCGTGATGGTTCGATATTACTTTTCACTGACTATATCTAAATGCTCTCAAACTTTGAATGCTAGAAGCTGAAATTTATAATTCAATAATTTATACACAAAGAAAAGCCCCGAACCTAGGGCGATTGGTTCGGGGCTATGGCGCTTCATATTATTGTTGTTATTTCTTCCTTGTTGACTCATCCTAAGTCACAAACAGTATCCTATAAGACAGCGGGCTGACCTGTGCTTTTATTGATACGGTCTCAACACTGCATCCATGCGTATCCTTGTGTTGATGGTGGTATTTTAAGGCAATCAGTTTGATGCGACTAGAGGCTAAAGACCTTATTTAACGTAAGCATATGCTTACGTCATGATAGCGCATTTTACCCCATCACTTAGGTCTGCCATTACCCAAAACTTCGCTGCTCTTCTCTATGCTCATCTGAGACTTTTTTGCCTTCTTTTTTGCCTTCTTCAATTTTGTTTTCTGTCTCTTGGATATCTTCTGCCTGTGCCGTGGGGGCATTACCTTCTTGTCGACTCGTTTCTTCTGGCTCGTATTGTAAAGTCGTCATGACAGGGAAATGATCGGATCCTACAGATGGCATACGCTGGATATCGACCACTGTAAAGCAAGCACTATGGAAAATATGATCTAATGCCCAGCGTAAAAATGGATAACTGACATGGAAGGTATTGATAAAATGACGACCAATACGTGGATCTAATAGCCCTGAGATACGCTGGAAGCGACGAGTTGTCTTTGACCATGCCACATCATTGAGATCACCAGCCAGTATCGCTGTTTGGTTTTTTTCTTTGATATGCTTGCCGACCATGAGCAGTTCGGCATCACGAGTCGTTGATTTATCCGCTTCCGTCGGGCTTGGCGGCATAGGATGCAAACAATACAGCCAAATTACTCGGCCGCTTTGCAATCGCAGCTGCGTGTGGATAGAGGGAATATCATCAATCATCAGATATTTTATTTCAGGATCTATCAGCTCAAGCTTAGAATAAAGGTGCATACCATACAGATTATCCAGCGGGACTTTTACGGTATAGGGATAGTCTGGCTCGATTTGGTGTAACGCTTTTTCCCATTTTTTATCACTTTCTAGCGTAATCAAAATATCCGGCTGTCTTTGCTTGACCAAATCGACCAATTTTTGCATTTCATCATTAGGGGTTAAGACATTTGACACCATGATTTTTAGTTGATGATCTTGACCATCTGGCTTGCTCTTGGCACTTTGTACTTCTTTCTTCCATAATTTAGTATAAGGCAATACCATTCTAATCTGAAAAGCCAAAGTGAGACTTAAGGCAACAAACAATAACCACTGCCCCAGCTGCCAGTCTGACCAAAATACCAACATGCCAATCCAAGCAATGATCCCAAGCACCATTATTTGAATACGGGGAAACTCAACGCCGCGCACCCACCAATTATCAAGAGGCAACCACCCCCAAATCGTCACAAACGCGATAAGTCCAGCTAACCACTGCGCGCCATAATATAATAATGAGAGATCCATAATATGTATTAACCATTTATTGAGTTGCTGGCTGAGCCAATGATTCATATACTCATCGTTAGCCAGTGACTAACGTTTGTATCATGATTATCTTTGATAAAAATAGATGCTTATACCATTCACAAAAACTAGAGTAGCAAGGAAAACGAGTGTAAGTACTACGCATTGTAGACTAAACGAGTTTGACACAGCTAGTCGTATATTTGGGTTTGGTATTACTTTAGCATTTCATCAGTCTATCGCCTACTACGGAGCGTTAATATGCTCAGCTGACCATAAAACGTTACAATGTCAGCGCAGTCACGATACTGAGCTTGTTATATTTTTCGTCATTTTTCTCAGACTTTATGCAATACAAGAACAGCAGATCTCATAGTAGGCTCATGATGATAACGTAAAGTTATAGTGAGCATAGTTATTAGTGTATGAAAAACAGCCAAAATCTGCTAAAACGCCTTGCTTTTTATGGTCATTCACGGCATTGTTATCGGCTAGCAATGCAATAAATAATGGTAAAAAAGGATTAAGATTCATGAGTGATTTAACAGTAGGTTTGGTAGGCTGGCGCGGCATGGTTGGCTCCGTATTGATACAACGTATGCAGCAAGAAAAAGATTTTGACGGTATCACGCCGGTATTTTTTTCAACCAGTAATGCTGGTGGTGATGCGCCAAGTTTCGATGGTATTCAAACCAGCCAACTAAAAGACGCTCATGATATTGACGCACTAGCAGCTTGTGATGTAATTATTACCTGCCAAGGTGGCGACTACACCTCAAAAGTTCATCAACCACTGCGTGCTAGTGGCTGGAGTGGCTATTGGATTGATGCCGCAAGCACTCTGCGCATGGAAGATGACAGTATCATCATTCTTGATCCGGTCAATCGTAGCGTCATTGATAGCGCCTTAGCCAATGGTCAAAAAGACTTTATCGGTGGTAACTGTACGGTATCACTCATGCTGATGGCTATTGGTGAATTGTTTAATAGAGGCTGGGTAGAATGGGTCAGCGCGATGACTTATCAAGCAGCGAGTGGCTCTGGCGCCAACAACATGCGTGAGCTCATCAACGGCATGGGCGTGCTACACGATGCGGTCAAAGATGAATTGGCTGATCCTGCGAGCGCTATCCTTGAGATTGATAAAAAGATCGCCCAGACTCAACGCTCAGAGGGCTTTCCTAAGCAGTACTTCGGTGTACCACTCGCTGGTAGCTTGATCCCTTATATCGATGCACAATTAGAAAATAAGCAATCCAAGGAAGAATGGAAAGGTGGTGTCGAAACCAACAAAATCCTTGGCAACTCTGAAGCTGATAAGATTGCTATCGATGGTATGTGTGTCCGTGTTGGCGCGATGCGCTGTCATGCTCAAGGCTTGACCATCAAGCTCAAAAAAGACATCCCGTTAGAGGAAATCGAAGCGGCACTAAAAAACAGTGGCAATGAGTGGTTAGATCTAGTCGAAGATGACAAAGAAGCCACCATGAACCGCTTAACACCAGTGGCAGTAACAGGAACTTTGACAGTCGCATTAGGACGCTTGCGTAAGCTCAATATGGGCCCTGAGTATCTAGGCGCATTTACCGTTGGTGATCAACTATTATGGGGCGCAGCTGAGCCATTACGCCGCATGCTAAACATTATCCGTGAGCAAAAAAACTAAGCTAACTTTCTTAAGAATTCAATACAAAAAAGACAGCATTTGCTGTCTTTTTTTGGCATTATTTTTGGTAATAAGGAGTCATTTTGGCTGATAAGCTATCATCACTTCATTACGACGCATAAATGGTAGTGTCCAAGGCGGATTATAACGTGCCAGCTCGGGCTTACCTGTCGCTGTTAGATTTTGAGTTTGCATCCATGTCTGTAACTCTGCAGTTTTCGTTGCAACTTTGTCTTCTCCTGCCAACCAAGAGAACTTAATCACACCATAGATCTGTGCAGGCACTTCAACAATCTCAACCTTTGGATTATTGGGTTTTGGCAGCGTTTGTATCGTGTATTGACTAGGCATAGTAAATTGGACACGCCATTTACCATCAGTTTGTTGCATGCTCACTGGCGCAGTCATGGCAATTTCTTGTGATTCATCAGAATCTGCTTTGGTTTCAGGCTGCATTATGACCGGCGCTGTCATACTGATCTTGCTACTCTCTCCACTTGGCGCGTTATTGTTGCCAAAAATATAATCAGCTAAAACCTTAAATCCTTCGCGACTCGCTGAGTCTTGGTCACCACTCACCCACGTTTGCGCCACTAGCTGCTTGTCATAACGACGCAGCTCAAAGTCATCCATTTGCGACAACACTGTATAATTCGGCTCTTCGGTAGCCATAGCTGCTCCTGATGTTAGTAGTAAACCACTCAGTAATAAGTAGGTTGCCTTTTTCATATCGTGTCTCCAGCATCTAAAAGCAAGGTCTGGCGATTCTTAATACCTCACCGGTATGGTTGCTACTTTACCAACTGACCATTAGTACTGTCCGTGTCTTTTGGTTATGAAAAAGGAATCTTAACCAAAACATACATTGACCAGATATATCTATGTCACCAAATATCCATGTCCAAAAAAACTGCTAACAATGCTATAATTGGCATCATTTTCATAGTGTAAATAGCGATTATCATATGCAATTTGTCTTACATAAAACGGCCAGCGGCGAGACGCGTGCACGCCGTGGTACGGTTCATCTCAATCATGGCGACGTACAAACGCCTGCTTTTATGCCTGTCGGTACTTATGGCACGGTCAAGGGTATGCTGCCACGTGATATTGAAGCCATTGGCGCTGATATCGTGTTAGGTAATACCTTTCATTTATGGCTGCGTCCAGGTACTGAAGTCATCGATAAGTTCGGTGGTTTGCATAAATTTATGCATTGGAATAAGCCTATCCTGACCGATTCAGGCGGCTTTCAAGTATTCAGTCTGGGGGCGATGCGTAAAATCACCGAAGAAGGGGTCGATTTTAAATCTCCTATCGATGGCGCTAAAGTATTTTTATCACCAGAAAAGTCGATGCAGATTCAGTACAGCTTAAACTCAGACATCGTCATGCAATTCGATGAATGCACGCCCTACCCAGCGACTCATGACGAAGCCAAAAAATCGTTAGAGCTGTCACTACGTTGGGGACAGCGCTGCGTTGATGAGCACAACAGACTGGGCAGTACCAATGCCTTATTTGGCATTATTCAAGGCAGTATGTATGCCGATTTGCGCCAGCAGTCGCTTGAAGGGCTGCTCGATATCGGCTTTGATGGTTATGCCATTGGCGGTCTATCTGTTGGTGAGCCAAAAGACGAGATGATGGATGTTTTGGACTATATTCCAGATGCGATGCCAGCCGACAAGCCACGCTATTTGATGGGTGTTGGTAAGCCTGAAGATATTGTCGAAGCAGTCCGTCGCGGTGTTGATATGTTTGACTGCGTCATGCCGACTCGTAACGCGCGTAACGGTCATTACTTTGTTACAGGCGACTTAGACAATGCTGGCGTTGTACGTATCCGTAACAGCCAATATCGCAATGATGAAGGTACATTGGACCCAGAGTGCGACTGCTATACTTGTCAAAACTTTAGCCGTGCCTATTTATATCATCTAAACAAGTGCAAAGAGATGCTAGGCGCGCAGTTAGCGACTATTCATAACTTGCGCTATTACCAACGTTTGATGCAAGGTATTAGAGACGCTATTGAACAAGACAAATTTGATGAATTCGTCACTGAGTTTTATAGCAAGCGTGGACAAGCGGTTCCTGAACTAAACTTACGCTAATCATATTTTTTGAAATAGTTATAAATACAAAAAGGGCTTAAGAATTATCTTAAGCCCTTTTTAGTGTGTTGCTTTTATTATTTCTAATTAATCAGTACTAGCCCATTAACGAGGTTACAAATACCACGATCACGGCAATTGGTGCTACGAACTTAGCGACAATTTGCCAAAGCTGCCAAGCACCATTCGATAAGCCAAGCTCTTGTTGAATAGTACGTTGATCCATTTTCCAAGCAAGGAAAATAATCGCCGCCAGACCCGTCAATGGCAATAAGAATTTGCTGGTAATTTTGTCCAAGGCATCAAAGATACCATTACCCATAATCGTAAATTCAGACCATAGGTTAAATGATAATAAAGCGGCGATGCCCAATAACCAAATCACTGTACTTGCAACGATGGTTGATACAGTACGATTCATCGGAGTACGTTCTTCTAAAAACTCAACCGTTGGCTCAAGTAATGAGATAGATGAGGTAATAGCAGCAAAAGTAATGAGTAAGAAGAATAAAGTACCAATGATCGTACCTGCGCCCATACTACCAAAAGCAATCGGCAAGCTCACAAAGATAAGACCAGGACCTGAAGCAGGATCAAGACCATTGCTAAAGATAATTGGGAAGATGGCTAAACCAGCTGCCAAGGCAATGACCGTATCCAAAATAACCACGGTACGTGCAGTCTTAAGCAAATTCACTTCTCGACCCAAGTATGAGCCGTAAGCAACCATGATACCCATACCAATAGATAGCGTGAAGAAAGCATGTCCTAAGGCTGCAAGCATAACGTCAGCGGTCAGCTTGCTAAGATCTGGCGTAAATAGGTAAGCTACTGCTTCACCAAAGCCACCATTTATCACGTTATAACCAACGATGACAAATAAAATCACACCTAGTAGCGGCATTAAAACTTTGGCAGTGGTTTCGATACCTTTGGTCACACCAATACCAACAATCAAAGCGGTCAGCGCCATAAATACGGTATGCCAAATCGTCAGCGTACCAGCTGAAGCAAGCATGGCATCAAAGGTCGCAGCGACAGAATCACTATCTTGACCTACAAAACTTCCTGTACCTACTTTAGTAATATAATTGAGCGCCCAACCACCGATCACACTATAAAAAGATAGAATCAAAAAGCCGCCCAAAATACCAGTGGCCCCAACGATACCCCAACTGCGTGACTTACCTTCGCTTGCGGCTACGTCTGCAAAAGTATTGACTGGGTTTTTTTGTCCACGACGACCAATCAACCATTCAGCAACTAAGATAGGAAAACCTACCAGCGCGATACAGAATAAATAAGCAATAACAAAAGCTGAACCACCGCTTTCACCAACCATATATGGAAATTTCCATATGTTTCCTAAACCTACTGCTGAACCAACCGCTGCTAATACGAAGCCAAAACTTGAGCTCCACTGTGCATGTTCTTGTTTATTGATAGCCATTTTTTCCGTCCTCGTGCTTCAATTAATGTCGCTTATAATCTTCCATGATTATTTTAAATAGTCCTCCATACCACAGACTATCTAATTAACGCCTCAATGTGACGCGTCTAGCAACATTATGAAAGAATTGTTTACAATATCGTAAACGCTCAGTTTCTGCTAAGCGACCAAAAAAGTCAAGTAGTCATAAACATAAAAAGCCATAACAATTGGCTATGGCTTTTTATGTTTATGACTACTTAACAACCGTTGGGTTCATCGAACCTTCGATAAGGTAATACTCTAATTTTCTATCCATACACTATCTATCACTTGATTAGCGAACGACACCCCGACGACTTTTTTGCAAAGAATCAACAAGCAGCTGAATTTTTGGCTCTTTCGGTAATAGCTCTTGCTTTAGAATTTCGAGCGATTGAGCCGTCGTTAACCCTGATCTAAAGATCGTGCGATACGCTTGACGTAAGATATCAATTGTGTGCTTAGACCAGTCTTTACGGCGCATTCCTTCTACATTGAGACCATGGGTTTTTGCCGGATTGCCAGACACCATAGTAAAGGCTGCTACATCTTTTAAGATTAGACTGGCACCGCCCACCAAACTATAATCATCCACGGTACAGAACTGATGAATACCTGAGTTACCACCGATAATCGTATGATCGCCAATCGTTACATGGCCTGCGATGCCAACATTATTAGCCAGTACGTTATGATCACCAATCAAGCAGTCATGAGCAATGTGCGTATTAACCATCATCAGATTGTGGCTACCAATTTTGGTCAGTCCACCATCTTGGGCTGTGCCACGATGTAAGCTACAAGCTTCTCGAACGGTATTATGATCGCCAATCTCAAGCCAAGTACGCTCACCTGCATACTTCAAATCCTGTGGATCTTCACCGATGCTGGCGAACTGATAAAACTGATTGTGGCTGCCAATACGAGTAAGTCTTGCCACGACGACATGCCGATGCAGCGTCGTATATGCGCCAATCGTCACCTCGTCGCCAACAATACAATAAGGACCGATGATAGCAGTCTCATCAATCTGAGCGGACGGTGAGATGAGTGCTGTTGGATGGATCTGACTCATAATTTAGGCCTTTGTATCATCTGATGCAAGTAAATAGTAAAACAAATACAACCAATTTAACTTTATAAATTAAGCCAATACCCGTTCAGATTATAATGATTAGTGGTTAGTACTATCGCCGATATAAGCGTCAGTCTTTGAACGATTGAGCCAGTCTTCACCCCAAGATAGTGAAGATAAATTATTGTTCTTGGCGGGCAATCATGACTTGAGCACTCGCAGCAAGCTCATTTTCAACATGTACCGTACAATCAAATTTATAAATACCGCGCTTTTGCATAACCGTTTTGGCACGGATAATCAGTTGATCACCAGGAATGACGCGGCGCTTAAAACGCACCTTATCCACCCCTGCAAACAGATATAGATAGCCATCTTCGGCAGTCAATCCGGCACTAATAAAGCCTAATACGCCAGAAACTTGCGCCATGGACTCTACCATTAATACCCCTGGCATAATCGGTTGCTCAGGAAAATGGCCATTGAAAAACTCTTCATTAATGGTCACGTTTTTGATACCAGTAATGCATTCACCAGGCTGACAGGCGATAATTTTGTCTACCAACATAAAAGGATAACGATGTGGCAAATAATGCTTGAGCGTATGATAGGTTAGCGGCAACGTCAGACCTTGCTCCGCTAAGCTTTTGATGTCTTCATCGGATGGGATATCGATATGGGTACTGCTCATAATGACGCTTCCTTGCTATATTAAAAAAGCTGTATGTAAAAAGTTATGTTAAAAAATTTATGGATGACGAACTTGTATGGGCACTATTCACTGCCGAGCTGACGAAAGCGTACAGCGGCACGGCGCCACTTAGCAGTCGGCATGGCCGCTGTTCCAGAGGAATATGACCCTGCGACCTTAATTGACTTGGTCACCATGGTCATTCCCGACAACGTCACATCGTCGGTGATATCAATATGACCAGTGATACCAACTGCCCCACCGATAACACAGCGTTTGCCAACACTCGTGCTGCCCGCAATTGCCGTGTGGGCAGCAATAGCCGTCCCATCACCGATGTGCACGTTATGGGCAACCTGTACAAGATTGTCAATAATAACATGATTGCCAATTACCGTGTCATCAATAGCACCGCGATCAATACAGGTCTGGCTACCAACACGTACATGATCGCCGATGATCACACGACCAAGCTGAGCGATGCGCTCCCAGCCCGTAATACTCGGGTCTCTGGTTGGGGCAAAACCAAAGCCTTCAGACCCTACGCTGACACCAGCATGTAGCCTAACATGATTGCCAATGATACAGTCATGGCCGATAACGACTTGCGACTTGATGAGGCAATCAGTACCGATAGTACTGTGGGGTTCGACGACCACATGGGCATCAAGACGACTGCGCGCACCAATGCTCGTATTTTCCCCAATCACACAAAATGGACCAATACTGACGTGTCCACCAATGATCGCGCTATCGGCAATGACCGCACTAGGATGGATACCAACCTCTGGCGTTTGACGAGCAAATAGTTGACTGGCACTCGCATAAGCTAAGTAAGGCGCTGCCACTACCAGCGCTATCGACATTGCTGGTACTTGGTCATGGTATTCAGCAGTGACAAACACTGCTGCTGCCTGAGTGTTGGTCAAGCTAGAGACGTAATGAGAATTTGCCAAAAAGCTTAATTGTGCATCATTAGCAGTGGTCAAACTACCAACACTGTTAAGTGTCAGCTGTAACTGTTCAGCGCTAAGATCAGCCTTATTAATGATAGGCTGACGCTGCTCAATCCGCGTGATAAGTTGCTCAATCGTTATCATAGTTGGCATTAACATTAGAATGAATAAAAGGGTCATCAAGTTGAAACATCAACTCGATGACCTATGGAGATCAGATTTTTTATTGATTTATAATATTGACTTAATATAAGCCATCAAACCAAGCTAATAAGCGCTGGCAACTTAGAACGTGCTACCAATCTGGAACTGTACTTTCTCAGTCTCATCACCTTCTTTATCACCGAACGGTACGGCATAACTCAGTGAAATTGGACCGATTGGCGTATACCAAGTCACACCTGCACCCGCACTATACCGCATGTCATTATCTTGCGTTAATAGCTTTATTTCACTGCCATCTGAATTCTTAGTCGGGTCACCCGTATTAGGGTCAATAAACGTACGATCTTCTTTACTCGTGGTATCAAATACTTGACCACCTTCAGCAAATAGCACTGGGCGCACTTGATCTGCCCAATCACCTTTAAATGGCATTGGTAAGATCAGCTCACTACCAAAGCTGACCAAGGCATTACCACCGACCTCTTCGTCTTTAAAGCGGCGGTCACTATCAATCGCGTCAAAATAACCCTGTGACTTAGGACCTAGTGTTGACGCTTCATAACCACGCACTGAGCCGTAGCCACCCGCATAGAAGTTTTCGTAGAAGGGTAAGTCATTGCCGTAACCGAGCTTGGTATAACCACGTGCGACTAAATCTTTATAAAGTGGATAGTACACATTGCCTTGATAAACGAGTTTTTGATAATTGGCATCACCAAGACCAATGGTCGCATCAACCGTATGACTCATACCTTTGGTCGGAAAGACCGGGCGATCTAAAGTACTGTAATCCCAACCAAACAACAAGTTATAGGTCTGATAGTCGTTTTTGAAGCCAGTACGACCTTCAAAGTCTCCAGTAAAGTTTTCAAACGATCCACCATCATCGATGATCTGTTGTACGTTTGATACACCAAGGAGGCGACCACCACGTACTGACGTATTATCAACGTTTAGACCAGCACTAACACGCTTGGTTTCATCAACAGGATAGCTATAGTTCAGCGTAGCGCCATAAGAGTCAGTGACATAGTTACTGACGTTTCTGTCATCAAATTTGGTTTCACGATAATAGGCACTCAGGCCCTGCGAAACACCGTTTTCGGTGAAGTACGGATCGGTATAACCCAAGCTATAAGAATCACGGGTTTCTGAACGTGATAGTGCCGCTTTAACGCGGTTACCCGTACCCATGAAGTTATTTTGCGTCAAATCTAACTGAAAAGTAACACCGCCACTTTGCGAGTAACCGGCAGCAATCGTTGAGCTACCAGAAGGCTGCTCTTCAACCGTAAAATTCACATCCATTTGATCTGGCTGATTGGGTACTGGCTTGACATCGACGTTGACTGCTTTAAAGAAACCTGTACGCATCAGACGCGTACGTGACAACTGAATTTTTTCGCTAGAGGCGAGCGCCCCTTCTAACTGACGCATTTCACGACGTAGTACCACATCCTGAGTTTTGGTATTACCTGTAAAGTTAATACGGCGTACATAGATAGGACGTGCTGGATCGATATAATAATCGACATCGACCATTCTAGTTTCGTCGTTAATACGCGGTACTGGTCGAATTTGTGCTAAATAATAACCTTCATTCCCATAACGGCTCTTTAGAGAGGCAGTCGTGGCATCAAGCTTGGCTTGTGAATACTTTTCATTCTGCTCAAAAGTAACCAATTCTTTAAGCTCATTGGTCTCAAATGTCGGCTTACCTAAGAAATTCACTTCCCCAAACTGATATTGCTCGCCTTCACTCAAGCTGACTTCAATAAAGACGCTGCGTTTGTCTTCACTGATATTGAGTACCGCATTATCCACGTTAAAACGCACATAACCATCGTTCTGATACAGCGCTTTCAAATTCTCTAAACTGGCAGCCAGCTTTTCTTTTGCATAGCGATCAGACTTAGACAGCAAACGTGTCCATGACGACTCTTTGACAGCGAAAACGTCTTTAATCTCTTCGTCACTAAAATGTGTGTTACCAATAACATTGATATCAACCACTTTAGCAGGCTTGCCTTCGATAAAGCGCACATCAAGCTTGACACGGTTGCCATCCAGCAGCGTTTGATCAACTTCGATATTACTATTGTAATAACCTTGGCTAATATATTGCTGCTGTAGTTCATTGGCGACGCCCTGCAATGTCGATTGCTTAAGTACACTACCGACTGACAGACCAGCGTTGCCAAGTCCTTGCTCTAGACCTTCTTTTGGAATGAGCTTGTTACCTTCGAAACTGACCTCAGCAATAATTGGACGCTCAACGACATCAAATCGTAGCTGACCGCCTTCGACACGGCTTTGGATGTCGGCAAAGTTATCAGTCGCATATAGCGCCTTAATACTGGCTGCCAGACTACTATCATTCGCCGTGTCGCCTACCGAAATAGGTAAAACCGGATAGAGACTATCAGGAGTTAGGCGTTGTAAACCATTGAAACCGATGTCAGTGACCACAAATTCTGCCGCCTGTACAGGCATACTCATCATCGCTACAACTAACGGCAACCCTGCCGCGCTCATAAATAAAGGCGTACGCATAAACACTATCCGTCAATAAAAAACTTGCTGAAGTTAAGTTAAAAAGCACATGTTGTCTAGCCCAATCCGAGTGAAATCATTCGCTCACTCGCGGGAGACTCAGGACACTTTATATAAAACGCATCATAAAATAAACTAAAAATTACGATTAGTACAGAGACAGCGATACAAAAGAGCGCAGCACGCCTACTTATAATCAGCGCACGATACGCGCAAAACCATTAGTGTATCGCGGCTTACCCTTTAGGCTGCTCTGTAGTCTATCAAAACAGCCGACTGATATCATTACCAATTGCTAACACCATGAAACCTGCCAGCAAGAGTAAGCCGATATTTAGCCCTGCCATTTGTATCCCTTCCGAGAGAGGCTTACCACGTATCAGCTCTATGAGATAATACACAATATGACCACCATCTAACACTGGAATCGGTAAAAGATTGAGTACGGCGAGGCTCAGGCTAATCAAAGCAGCGGTGGACAATACCATCTGCCAACTGATATCAAAGCTTTGTTTGGCGACTTTAGCAATCGTAATAGGCCCTGATAAATTGTCCAGACCAATCATACCTGAGAGCATTTTGCCCATTGAGCTGACCGTCATCACCGCCAACTGTTCTGTCTTTTCAAACGACTTAACCAATGACTCACCAGGACCATACACGACGGTGGCTTTATAAGCATCGGGAATGACAATCTCAGACTGCGCTACCATAGCACCAATTTGTCCAAAGTCATTACCTAGATTGTCTTTTTTACCTTGCGGCATAATCTGTAATTGAACAGATTTTCCGTCACGCATGACCATAAAATTAAGCAGCGTTTCAGGATTATCGCGAATGATACGGGTAGCACTAATCCAATCTTTGATTTCTGTATCATTGATAGCTGTGATGCGATCACCGACTTTTAACCCCTGCCGACTGGCAGCACCATCAGCACTCAAATCACCAACGATAGGTTCAATATCTGGCTGCCATGGTAGCATGCCAAAGCTCGTTAGCGCGTCTTTACCTTGCGAGGTGCCTTGCATAAAGGTTTTAACGGGTGCTTGATAAGTCTTCGTTGCATTGGAAGCCTGTGACTCTGATTGCAAGGTAATACTAACGTTGTCAGTCTCGCCCATCCGTCCAGCAAGGCGATAATTAATACCTTCCCACGTTTGCACCTCATGACCATCAATCGCAACGATTTTATCACCAACGGGCAGCTGTGCTATAGCCGCTGGTGTATCAGGTAGTACTTGCCCAATCTTCGTCGCCAACTGCTCTGATGGCGTCATAAATAACACCCAAAACAACGCAATCGCGATGACAAAGTTCATGATAGGGCCAGCGGCAACGATGGCAATTTTTTTTAGCGGATGCTGACGATTAAAGGCCAAATGTAGCTCATCTTTGGCTACCTCGCCTTCACGCTCATCCAGCATCTTGACATAACCACCCAGCGGCAGCGCTGAGATACGATAATCAATGCCGCTCTTTTTGCTCGTCCAGCCAAAGAGTTTGGGACCAAAACCGATCGAATAGGTCAATACTTTAACGCCGCAGAGCCGCGCTACAATGTAGTGCCCCCATTCATGTAAGGCAATAAGCGGACCTAAGACAAATATTGCCGCAAGGAGCGTTAATAAAAACGTCATGATCTTTTCTCAGTATTTTCTCTTAGCATCTTCTATTAATATCGCTTTTAAACTAGGGTCTGTTGAACATTCAAATGTGGAACTGGCAGTGTCTATTTTTTAGACAATACGCAGTGAAATTTTTGACGCCTAGTCATTCTAGGGTAGACAATTTCGCCATATATTGGCAAAAAATAGTCCTGCCCCTGCTTGTATACTTAGGGCTGCTACTAAAACCATCCCAAACGTTGTTGTAAACCTAGCTAAGGTCTCGACATTATCGTCGGTTTACGCCTAGTTTGGGATGGTTTTAGCGATCAGCAGTCCTAATATTTGAATGTTCAACAGACCCTAAGAAACTCTTGCCATGATTATGCCAACTTTGCCACAAGCTTGTCAGTAAGATGGCGCGCTATCTTATCAATTGTTAATATATCTTCTATGTCAGCCGTGTCGTTTAATGGTGGTACCTGTATGTCATTTAAGGCTTGCTCATTAATATCAGCAATATCCGTCAAACAAATCTGACCGTTCAAAAATGCAGCAACAGCAATTTCATTAGCAGCGTTAAGCACAATCGTTGCCTGTGTGCCTGCTTGCATGGCTTGACGGGCAAGACGCAAACACGCAAACTTCTGCAAATCAGGCTGAATAAATTCTAGAGCACTTAGCGCAAACAAGTCTAAAGGCTGCGAGCCGCTTTCGATACGATCAGGGTAACTGAGCGCATGCGCAATCGGAGTTTTCATGTCTGGGCTGCCGAGCTGCGCTAAAAAGCTGCCATCGCTATATTCTACCATTGAGTGGATGATACTTTGTGGATGAATGACCACATTTATCTTATCTTCAGGCAAATCAAATAAATGACAAGCCTCAATCAACTCAAGTCCCTTGTTCATCATCGTTGCAGAATCGACCGATATCTTTTGCCCCATCGACCAGTTTGGGTGTTTAACGGCTTCAGCGACGCTCGCTTGCTGCATCTGAGCAAATGACTGCTGCAAAAATGGCCCGCCAGATGCGGTTAACCATAGCTTACGGACACCATGGTTTGGCTGATGAATTTGAGTGTTATCTCGTTGAATAGCGAGCGGCAGACACTGAAAAATTGCATTATGTTCAGAATCGAGCGGCAGCAAGGTGGCATTGTTCGCTTTAACGGCATTTATCATTACCTGACCTGCCATTACCAACGCTTCTTTATTTGCCAATAAAATACGCTTGCCTGCCCGTGCGGCGGCCAAAGTAGAAGGCAGGCCAGCTGCGCCAACAATAGCAGCGATAACGGTATCAGTTTGCGTATCGGTAGCAATATCGACCAGCCCTGCTGCCCCGCCTACCACATCGATATTGAGACCTTCCGCGCTGAGGCGTTTGGCAAAATCATCGACTGCGGCTGTCGGCACGCTGACACGCTTGGGCAAAAACTGCTGGCAAAGCGCAAACAATTTGTCTAAGCGGTGGTAGCCTGATAGCGCATAGACTTGGTAATTGAGCGGTTGCGCCGCCAAAATTGCTAGCGTGCTATCGCCAATCGAGCCTGTTGCGCCTAGTACGGCGATGCGTTGCGTCATAACCATCGGTGCCCACAATATTGTTACTGTTAAAATTTAAATAAAAAATCAGGAGAGTTAATAAGGTATGAATAACAGCAAAGCATCAATGCTAGATTAGGGTCTGTTGAACATTCAAATATTAGGACTGCTGATGCTAAAATCGCCCCAGACTAGGCGTAAACCGACGATAATGTCGAGACCTTAGTTAGGTTTACAACAACGTTTGGGGTGATTTTAGCATCAGCCTTTCAGGGCAGGGCTATTTTTTACCAATACATGGCGAAATTGTCTAACCTAGAACGACTAGGCGTCAAAAATTTCACTGCGTATTGTCTAAAAAATAGCCACTGCCAGTACCACATTTGAATGTTCAACAGACCCTATATCGATGCTTTATTATAATAGATAAAACTAAGGTGTTGGCAAAAACCAGTCGCCAAATCAGACTCAGCAAATCAATGAGCCTGCATCAGTCTCTTAAACGACGATGAGACCCAGCTGCTGTATCGCCCAAAAGCCAAGCGCAAATATTGGCGTGGCAGACAATAGCGAATCAATACGGTCAAGTATCCCGCCATGCCCCGGTAAAATCGTTCCTGAGTCTTTCACATCAGCACGGCGCTTGAGCATTGATTCAAACAAATCACCGAGTACAGAGGCAAGAATAGTGATGGCTGATAGCGACACAAATGCGATTAACGGTACACCAGTTAATTGCAGTTTGAAGACACTAATAGCAACCACAACTAGCAGACCAGTCACAAGACCGCCAGCCAACCCTTCCATGCTCTTGTTAGGTGAGACGTTCGGTGCCATTTTTCGGCGACCGAGCTTGCGACCTACAAAATAAGCACCACTGTCCGCACACCAAACCAGTAAGAATACGTAGAGTAGCCACCATGCTGACAGCTGCCACAAATAAAACATAGCCGTAATCGATGCGGTCAATATAACTGCACCCATCAACGCTAGTTTCTTTCCGTACCAATTGGTGTGCGTCGGGAATACCCTGACCCAAGATAGCGCCATCAACCATATAGCGAGTGAAGCCACCCACCAAAATAGCCAAGTTACTTTGAACATCAGCGAAACTAAAGTCAGTACCAATACCAATACCACAAACACCGCAGGCTGGCGCCACTTTGGCATCAGCTTTGTCCATTCATGCGCCGCGATAATCACGCCAATGGCCAATAATGGGGCAAACAAGATAGGGGTTTGGCTCGCAAACATTGCAATACCAACGATAATAACGAGAACGATTGCCGTTTTAATTCGTTGCCACATACTTGTCGAACCTTATAATAATGAAAAATGTCTGGTCAAAAAGTGCCTTATATAAAAGTGTCTTATATAGTAGCTAATCTACAATAGCCTACTAATGGCGATTGAGACCAATTAAAGCGGTTTGTGACTGCACAAGCAAGTAATATTAATGGCTTGATAGATTTTTCGAATACACACGTTTCAAAACAGTGACTGTATTTCGTCAATAAATGCCAGCGAATATGCTACAGATTTAATAATGAATCAAGTCATCATGAACCACTCGATCCTGACTAAATCAGTGGCTTTAGCGCTGCTGCTCTGTCACTATCTGCTCGCTGGTTTTGCCAAAACGGCGTTGGCGCTGAGCGAACTCTGCTACCATCGCTGCCAACTCATCGGCAGTAAAGTTCGGCCATAATGTCTGGGTAAAGAACAGCTCAGCATACGCCGATTGCCACAATAAAAAGTTAGAAATTCGGTACTCGCCGCCTGTCCGCACCAACATATCAACTGCAGGCGCATCGGCTAATTGCACATAGTTACCAAGCATTTCTTTATCAATTTCTGCAGCGCGCAACTCACCGGCTTCTACTTTCTGTGCCAGCTGTTTTGCGGCATTGGCGATGTCCCACTGCCCCCCATAACTAATGGCAATCACCAATGTCATGGCTTCAAAATGAGCCGTTTCTGCTTCTGCATCTGCCATCAATGTCTGTAAATCATGACTAAGCTGGCTACGATCACCGATGAAACGCAAGCGAATACAGTACTCATTCATACGCGGCATCTGCTCATGAATGGTCGATGTTAGCAGCTGCATCAATAGCGCCACCTCACTAGGGGGACGTTGCCAGTTTTCACTGGAAAAAGCAAATACTGTTAATACTTCGATACCCGCGTCGACACAATACTCCACGATAGGATCTAGCGCATCTTTACCCGCCACATGGCCTTGGCCTTTGCCGAGCGCATTGGCTGTACCATAGCGATTATTACCATCCATGATAATGGCGATATGACGAGGAATGAGTACAGGAGCCAAAACGGTGGGAGTAGACATGGGCGATACGACTTATTGTTGAGGTAAAATAATATATTGAGGTAAAACAATCATAACGCGCTCTATCGCATTAAAAAAGCGTCATGCTTAAGATTCATAAACTTATCATAAACCAGTCTAGAGCTAATGAGGATTGGAAAACCATTTTTGTAAACTGTTAAGACCTATTTGCGAGCTATTAAAGAAACGTTATAAAACTCTGTGCTTATGTCATCACAATCCATATAATAATAGACAGCCAATAGTGATTGACCATTAGCTGTCTATTATTAGGATATTGTCTGCATTAAAAAACTTAATTTTTAAGCGCTTGATTTATTTTTTGTTGATAAAAATAAATCAAAGACAGTGCTTAAACGTCCATTAAATCGCTTTCTTTTTTGGTCAGACTTTTATCGATAGTTTCGATATATTTGTCAGTGATTTTTTGAATATCGTCACTGGCGCGGCGCTCGTCATCTTCTGAGATTTCTTTTTCTTTGGCCAGCTCTTTGATGTCATTCATCATATCGCGGCGGATATTACGGATAGAGACTCGGCTGTTCTCTGCCTCTCCACGCGCAAGCTTTTGCATGTCACGGCGCGTTTCTTCGGTCAATGCTGGCATCGGTACACGAATCACATCAGCAGTCATTGGGTTCAGACCCAGATCTGCTTCACGAATGGCTTTATCAATCGCTTGTACCATGGTACGGTCAAACGGTTGAACAAGTAACGTACGTGAGTCTTCAACGTTCACACTGGCTACCTGATTAAGTGCTGTATCAGAACCGTAGTAGCTGACCATCACACCTGACAACATACCTGGATGCGCACGACCCGTACGAACTTTACTAAAAGTGCTCTCAAGCGCTTCCAATGTCTTTTGCATGCGTGCTTCGCCGTCTTGCTTAATCTCTTTGATCATCATGTATCCTTATTTATCGCTATCGACAAATCATTCATTGTTGTTAATTATTAAGGTATTAACTGTTAAACCAGTGAGCTATTTATTGCCATTACTGTGCTAATGACCGCTGTATCAATATGAATTAATGAAAAACTCGTGTGCCTTCATTTTCGCCCATAATGACATTCAATAAAGCATTGGGTTTGGTCATGTCGAACACTTGTAGCGGCACGTTGTGCTCACGGCATAAAGCAATCGCGGTCAAATCCATAACGCCAAGCTTTTGTTCTAATACTTCATCAAAAGTCAAACCGTCGTATTTCACTGCGTCGTCATGTAAGCTTGGGTCTTTGTCATAAACCCCGTCTACTTTGGTGGCTTTTAGAATCAAGCCCGCCTCGATTTCAATACCGCGCAGGCAAGCAGCCGTATCAGTGGTAAAGAAAGGATTGCCCGTACCTGCGACAAAGATACACACTTCGCCATTTTTTAGGTAGCGAATGGCGTTGCGACTGCTATAGCTTTCGGTCACTTCGCCAATAGGCAAAGCTGACATCAAACGCGTTTTGATATTGCGACGCTCAAGGGCATCACGCATCGCCAGACCATTCATGACCGTCGCTAGCATACCCATTTGATCACCGGTGACGCGACCAACCAAGCCTTCTTTTTGTAACTGGGCACCGCGATATAAGTTACCACCGCCGACCACGATACCGACTTGTACCCCAAGCCCTCGCAAATGCGCGATAGACAAGCTCATCTTATCGAGCACTTCGGTATCAATACCCATGTCTTTGCTACCGGCTAAGGCTTCACCAGAGAGTTTCAGCAAGATACGAGAGTAACGCGGGTTTTTGTCAGACATGAGGTCACCTTATTTCGTTAAACTATAGTTTCGTTAATTATAATTAAAATCATCGGTAAAACACAAATACAGTTAACCTTTAAACTCGCTTATACCGCCATACTTGATGGTAGGCGTGTAAAAAGGCTAAATTGCGCTAATTGTAGCAAAAACTGCCTATCATTGGGCAATTTTCACTCACATATTATCGTAGTCATTTAACCTTTATAGCGGTCATTTAAATAACACTCATCTAACCTTGATAACTGGCAAACAAATCGTATTCGCTAGCATCATCAATCGTGACCGTGAGGAATTGCCCGACTTTGACTTGCGCATTGATATCGTCAACATAGACATGACCGTCAATCTCAGGGGCGTCAGCATAGCTGCGGCAAATCGCAATCCCTTCTTCACTATCAATCTCATCGACCAATACCGTCAAGGTTTTGCCGATTTTTTCTTGTAGCTTCTGTGCTGAGATGTCTTGCTGTAGCGCCATGAAACGCTCATAGCGTTCTTGCTTAATCTCTTCAGGAACGTGGTCTGGCAAATCATTAGCGACTGCGCCTTCGACTTCTGAATAGGTAAACGCGCCAACGCGATCAAGGCGAGCTTCGACCAACCAATCAAGCAAGCATTGGAAATCTTCTTCCGTCTCACCAGGGAAACCAACGACGAACGTCGAACGAATCACGATGTCTGGACAAATCTCACGCCACGCTTTGATACGCGCCAAGGTGTTTTCGCTGTGCGCTGGACGCTTCATTGCTTTTAGGATGCGATGGCTGGCATGTTGGAATGGAATATCAAGATAAGGCAATAATTTCTTCTCGCCCATCAACTCAACGACTTTGTCCACGTGCGGATACGGATAGACATAATGCAGACGCACCCAAATACCCAAATCGTTCAATGCTTGGCATAAGTCATAAAACTTCGACTTGAGCGGCATGCCATTCCAAAAACTGGTTCTATACTTCAAATCCAGCCCATAAGCAGAGGTATCTTGCGAAATAATTAGCAGCTCTTTCACGCCAGCGTTTTTTAGCGCCATGGCTTCGTTCATGACATTATCAATCGGGCGCGAGACCAAATCTCCGCGCAAGCTTGGAATAATGCAGAAAGTACAACGATGGTTACAGCCTTCCGATATTTTCAGATAAGCATAATGGCTTGGGGTTAATTTAATACCCGCTTCATTGATTAAATTTATCTTTGGGTCATAGTTTGCGTCCAAACTGCGGTTCGGCTTGGGTACATGCTGAGCCACTGCCGTAATCACTTCGTCATACGCATGCGCACCGGTCACGGCTAGCACGGCTGGGTGCATGGCACGGATTTTGTCCGCTTCTTTACCCAAGCAACCAGTGACGATCACTTTACCGTTTTTGCTAATGGCTTCACCGATGGCGTCCAATGACTCTTGCACCGCAGATTCGATAAAGCCGCAGGTATTGACCACGACGAGATCGGCACCTTCGTAATCACTGGCAACTTGATACCCATCGCGGCTCAATTCTGTAATAATACGCTCACTATCCACTAGTGCCTTAGGGCAACCTAATGATACAAAACCAATCTTTGGCGCGGCACTAACAGGCATCGTGGCAGTCGCATTGGCTGTCGTAACCTCACTGCTTTGCTCAACGCTACGGTTTTGATTGTGATTGGCTTTATGATGGTAAGGTTCACTACTATCCGTCGAGCTTTGCGCAGGCGTTGCTGTCGGCTTGGCAGGATTAAAGAGGGTGGCAGTGTCTTTTGGGGCAATAGACGCTGACGAGGATGTTGCGATTGTCGTATTAATAGACTCGATAGAAGTTTTGGGCATGGCTGACCTTGCTAGAGATAAATTGGCTGAGCGCATTGTACGTTTTTTTTGTGATAATCACCAGTTTTGCCGCGCTAGTGTATTGATTTATGGTTAAATATTACGTTCAGTATTATTCTTTATTAGGCACTGACAATGACAGCTGATTTTACCACCGCCAAACCGACTCCTGACTTAGCCTTTATATCACAGCATTTATTCACCGCTATCTTGTGGGTCAATGACGAGCTAGTCATTACGTGGCTAAATGCCCAAGCTGAACAACTACTAGCCATCAGCAGTGAACGCTTGCTCAATCAGTCAATATTGACCCTGCTCGCAACCGATGAATTAAAGCTCGATGAGCGCGCTGCTCTGGCTTTGAACCCTGACCAATTGGATAATCACTGCGCCTTGACCGAGCGATTTCATCAAGCCCAGCAATATCAACAGCCCTTTATCGATCATGATCACATCATCAAAACCCCACTCAATGGCAACTTACCGCTCTCAGTCGACTATAGCGTGACGCCTGTCATCTATGAGCAGCAACCTTACTTTATCATTGAGATGTGGGGTAAAGACCGTCAAAGCCGTATCTCAGAGGAGCAGCGTCAGCAGCAGCAATATAATGTTGCCCGTCATATGCTGCGTTCGGTTGCCCATGAGATCAAAAATCCATTGGCTGGTATTCGCGGCGCGGCACAATTATTACAGCGACAATTTATCAAATTCAGCGAGGCGACTGCTTTACACAACCCTCCATCTTCTGCTATTAGCGATATAAATTCTGGCGCAAATCCAGCTCCGAATGGCGATAAGCAGTTGCAAAAAACAGCGCAGAAACTCCGCAGTTATACTGATATCATTATCTCGGAGACAGACCGCTTAACCCATCTTATCGGACAGTTTCTTGGCTCCAATCAGCTACCAAACTGGCAAATGCTTAACATTCATGAGCCACTTGAGCATGTTTTAACCTTAGTGCTCAATCAGTACCCCCAAGTTACACTGCAACGTGATTATGATTTGTCGTTACCCGAGTTATGCGCTGATAAAGATCAGCTGATTCAAGTGTTTTTAAACCTAATTAACAATGCCTGTGAATCAATGACTGAGTTTGAGCAGACGCTTCAACAAAACGCGCCAGCCAAAGCTGATCAATTACCTTCAGATATTTTGCATAGTAATCTTGAGGTTGAGAAAACCTATCAACCAAAGCTGCATATTCAAACGCGCGTTGCCTTCCAACATACGATTGGCAGCCAACAGCACAAACAAGCTTTGCAAGTTAGCATTACGGATAACGGCTCAGGGATAGATGCAGCGCTGATTGGGCAGATATTTTTCCCGATGGTGACCAGTCGTGCCGCTGGTACTGGTCTTGGCTTATCGATTGTGCAAGATATTATCAGCTGCCATCATGGTATGATTGACGTCAGCTCAAATAAAGCACAAAGCGCTAACCCAAATTCTAATCCCAGTTATAATTACAATAACAGTCAGACTCGTTTTACGCTGTACTTACCCTTTAAACAGCCCGCAACCGATGCGTAAAAATCATGGCTGAACCTATCAAACAACAACCCTGAATCACTTGCTCATTAGGCCTGATACATGACTGCATATAACGACAACCTTAAATCTAACAGCGACAATCAAGGCTCGAATGATAAAACGTCTGGTAATCAAATATCTGACAGCCAAACGCTTAATAACCAAGCACTTAACAATCAAACACTTAATAACCAAGCTATGAAAGTAACGGTCAATAATGCGCCTGCTGACAACCCTGCGACCTTATGGCTCATCGATGACGATGCAGCGCTGCGCTTGGTGTTGGCGGATACTTTTGAAGATGCAGGGTTGACGGTCATCAGCTTTACCCAAGCACAAGCAGCATGGACACGCCTCAATGATATCTTGCAGCAGCGCGAGTCAGCCACGCAGCTACCGGACGTGATATTGACCGATATTCGGATGCCTATGATGGACGGCTTGTCTTTTAGCGACTGGGTGCATAAGCACTTCCCTGCGTTGCCGATTGTCATCATGACAGCACATTCAGACTTGACCTCTGCTATCAATAGCTATCAGACAGGAGCATTTGAATATCTGCCGAAGCCGTTTGACTTAGATGATGCAGTCGCTACGATTTATAAAGCGATTAATTTTCAACCAGACATGGCGAAAATAGATCAACCAAATGAGTCGGATGCCAAAACAACTGCAAATAAATCGCCTGAGACAGATACGAAGTCCACTAGTAAAAATACAGCCACTCATAACACTAAGACAGCCACCAAAGCCTATAAGACGACTAAAAACAAAGCTGAGATCAAAAATGATTCACAAGCCAATGACAACCCCAGCGGCATCATTGGTCAGTCACAAGCGATGCAAACAGTGTTTCGTGCGATTGGTCGATTGGCGCACTCACCCATTACCGTTTTGATTACCGGTGAATCAGGTACAGGGAAAGAGCTGGTCGCCAGTGCCCTGCATCAGCATTCACCGCGTCATCAGCAATCATTCATTGCCCTCAATATGGCCGCGATTCCGCATGATTTGATTGAGTCGGAATTATTCGGTCACGAAAAAGGTGCGTTCACTGGCGCAACGACGACACGGCAAGGTCGTTTTGAGCAAGCTGATGGCGGTACGTTATTTTTGGATGAAATCGGTGATATGCCGTTTAGCACCCAAACGCGGCTGCTACGGGTATTGGCAAACGGTGAGTTCTTCCGTGTGGGCGGACAGCAGCCAGTCAAAGTGGACGTGCGCATCATTGCTGCCACCCATCAAAACTTGGAAGAACTGGTCAAACTAGGTCGGTTCCGTGAGGATTTATTTTATCGTCTCAATGTCATTCGTCTACCGCTGCCACCACTACGGACGCGCCGCGAAGACATTCCTGCTTTAACCAGTTATTTTATGCAACGAGCTGCTAAGCAAATGAACACCGCCTTAAAACAGCTACAGCCTGCGGCGCTACAGATTATGCAAGCCTTTGACTGGCGCGGTAATGTGCGGCAACTTGAGAACGTCTGCCTATGGCTAACGGTCATGGCAACCGGAGATACAGTCATGGTTGATGACTTGCCGCCAGAGCTGCTTGAAGCGAGGCCAGCAAACACAGAGTTGCAGCCACAACAAACGTCATCCTCGTCTGAATTTGATCAGTACAACCAGCAGCACAACGGTGATAGCTCACATAGCCCCAATATAGATAGCAATATAGATAGCAATAATTTAAACATCCAAACTCAAAACATCGCTAAAAATCCAAGTTGGCAGCAGGCATTGGCAGAGTGGGCCAAACAAGCGCTACAAACAGGCGAAACTGACATCTTGCAAACGGCAACGCCTGAGTTCGAACGAGTGTTACTTACAGCGGCACTCAATCATAGCGGTGGCAAAAAAATAGCGGCTGCCAACTTACTCGGCTGGGGACGTAATACGCTCACCCGTAAATTACAGCAGTTAGATATGTCAGCAGCAGAAACGCAGACCAAAGAGTGATAAAAGCACAAAATCATTGGATTAATAATTCCAGTAAAATCAATTATTTATCATAATAATCGGAAATAATCGTTAAATAATTAAAAATAATTGCAAAAAGGGCTTGTCAAACCATTCAAACTCTATATAATAGCCAACCACTGAGACGCACTACCGAATCAGTTAACTATCTATGTTGTGTTTGAGTTTAAACGCTAATAATGATAGAGTAACGAAAATGGGGCTGTGGCGGAATTGGTAGACGCACCAGATTTAGGTTCTGGCGCCGCAAGGTGTGAGAGTTCGAGTCTCTCCAGCCCCACCATTTTCGGATAGTACATCTTAGACCAAATATCAAAACCTGCTTTTTAGCAGGTTTTTTTGTGTCTGGAGTTTGGTAAATTTTTAATGCTTAACTATAAAATTTTCAGATCATTCTATTTTATCAAGATCATGTTTTATTTTTAGAGCAGCTCCATATATTCCAAGCCATAAGAGAATGTACTTGAACAAAAAACTTATACAACAAAAATTCAAACTCTCTAAAAAATTGAAAAGTGCGTAAATGAATGTCAAGATAGCAACCGATGCAATCATTTTAATATACAGCACAATGTATTCCACTCTTGTACCTAATATTTCATTCATCTTTTGAAGGTTAGCATCTTTATCAACAATAGGTTTCACATCATCTTTTTCAAAAAATCGTTTAATTGATGCGATTATATACTCTACTTGCTTACTCTGTTGAAATGCATTGAAAACTACAAAACCACTGAATACCATTAATGCAACATATGATACTGTCAGGTTGACCTTGTTTAGTTGTATTAAAGCTGCAGCTACCGGTAGGCCTAAGGCTTGTGTTTGCAGAGTACCTAGAGAGTCATTAATAGATTTCACAAAGTAATCTAAATCTTTTTTTAACTCCAGTTCAAGTTTTTGATAGCTAAAATTATTAAGATAAGCTTGAAAACTGTTTGTTACACTATTAGATATTTTCTCTACTTTTTCAATAAGTCTATAAAATCTTTCCTCGGCATCATATGACTTTAATATATTGGATGTTTCCATTACCAAAATAGCTTGTTTTTCTTTCTTGTGAGACTCAATTGGCTCATCTTCAATAGATACTTTCAGACTATGGATAGATTTAGCAAAAATATCTATATCTATCTTATCAAATACTTTTTTATAACTTACATCGAACCCAACCTCTGCGTTTGGATGAATAACTAAAGGTTTTTCTGTAAATAACACAAATTTTTTGTTTCCATCTAAATATGCGTTGTTTGCATACAAACACATAAGCTCATTCATATATATAAAGTATTGTTTATATTGGCTATCTTGAGGGAAAAATTCCGCGTCAAAAGGCAGAATAATTTTCTTATCCCAGTCAATTCTTTCGAATGAAGAAAGTACGTAATTCAATAAATAATCTAAATTAGAAAAGAAGTTATGCGCAGTTTCAGAAATATGGACTGTCACATCAAATGAATAGCTTTCTCCTAACTCAAAATCTTCATACATAGGCGCAGATAGATTATCTTCATCAAATTCGATTACCACATGCTCATTATCTTCAGTATAATTGAGAATAGTCTTAATTTTTGTAGGCTGGTCTGCTACAAAGACACCCGTAAAACCCAAACGAGTGTACTCAGTTACCGTAGAAATACGAAGAATTTCTTTAAGATCATTGAGTACATTATCCATTTTTTACTTAATCTTCTATAATGATGCCAGGATTTTTACTAATGATAGTGTTGTACTCTTCAGCAGTCAATTTTACCATTAGCTTATAATGAGTGTCACTAGAATTAGGTTTTTCGACGACAATTGATGTCGTCTTATCAATATCTTTCTTTTTTCCTCTAATAATAATACTTTCACCTACTACAATTTTTACATTTAGCTTCTTATCAACAGTATCTTTTTTGGGGTGAAATATTGACTTGTAATCATCATAACCTTCATTTTCGCAGAAAGCTGAAAAAGTAATAACATCTTCAACATCAGGAAAAACGTTAGGGTTAGATGTTTTCATAACATGAAATATTGGTAGTATATCTTCTTCCACGTTAACAGTTGTCTCAGAACGGCACTTCTCGCTCATCAATCTATATATTGATTGTTCTGTAGCATACTTTAGATCTTTTTTATCTTCAAAGTCGTCAGGAATGATGCGATCTAAATACTTACTTATGTGATTGATCATTTTCTTGGTGGTATCACCGTCATTAAGAGGTATTGCAGTAGGTACAAATTTCTGAAAGTATTGAGCTACAACATCCTTCTTTTTCGTCCATCTGACATAACTAGATGGTGGAAGAACAGTTTCATCTATATTTATGTCATCAACTTCATTGACGTTGTTATCTAGTGTTGTTGTTTGGTTCCAGTGTTGGTTGAAAGGTACTAGCTCTACGCTAGCAGAAAACCGTAATGAGGCATTATCAACATTCGTGTTTGCAATGATCGCACCAGTAGTATCCAATGTAAATCCTGAAGATGGACTAACTAAACCGATTAGTAGATAACTTCTATCTTCCTTTCTATACCACAGAATAGGAATGTACCCACCTTTTGCCATCGTTTCATCTTGCATTTTCTTACTTAAGGCTCTAACAATTTTTTTTGAAAGCTCTAAAAAATCATCAGTTTCAATTACAGTCGTATCTCTTTCAGTATAATAATTCGCCATAACCATTGCAAAAGTATCTGTTCTTGTAAAGCTAGCACATTCTGAAGCTGCTCTGTTTGCACTTCTTGAATCTTCATCTATTTTTTCTACAAACCTAGTCAGCAGATTATTGCTTTCATGTAAGTTATCACGCTCCACTAAGATCACAGAGCCCTCTCCACTAACATGACTTTCCTTCTTAAGTTCGTGTATAACGGCTGCGTGTATATGAATAGTGGCCATACTTGTATTATTCCTTGTTAAAGCAGTTGATATATTGCAGAAACAATAGCACTGTGGTAAAAAATCATCAACGCATATTTAATTTCTATCAATCTCATTTATTTTTTGAATTATTAGATTTTTCCATTTCTAGTAATTTCAAACCCTCCAACACCTCTTCCATACTCCGATACCGTCTCTCTACCCGCTTCGCCAATGCCTTATCGACCATACATTGGTAACGACTATATTCTGATGACAGCTTTGGAATAGGCTGTTGGCAATGCTGAATCGCCCACGCTTTTAATTTATCATTGCTGTTAGCACTTACCTGAAACGGTCGCACGCCCATTAATACCTCAACCATCATTATCCCAAAGGCATAAATATCGCTTTGCACCGTTGCGCCCTGCCCTTGCCAACGCTCAGGTGCGAGATACGCTGGCGTGCCAGCAGGATTTTCCACACTTATTGCGTTGCAGCGCTGCGCTAAGGCAAAATCGGTCAACAGTAAATCAGGCATTACACTGCTATTATCCGCACTATTTGGCAACAAACCATCTAGCAAAATATTACTGGGCTTTATATCATTATGTAGCCAGCCAGTCTTATGTAAATCGGCGATAAGATGGGCCGACTGCACAATGAAGTGATGCTTTCTTTGAGTGCTTAATATCGAATGATTGCGAGAATTAATCTGAGCTGCCAAGCTACCACTAGGATAATAAGGCATGACAACTATCGTTAAGTAATGAGGTTGCTCTAATATTTGAACGGTTGGATTGTCATAGGCTAGGATGGATGGAGCAATAGCGGTCATATTATTTTTATTTTTTGCTAAAGCCATTAAAGACTTCAAAACGTTGGCTTCGTGATTTAAGTCAGCTGAGTTTTGAGCAGTATCGACATTTAACTGCCATTTAATCATGACATGACCAAACTGCGGATGTTGGGCACGCGTTAAGCCTTGATAGTCAGTCTCGTTACCATTACTTTGTTGGCTGATACGCTGATGCGCTATCTCATCATACTGCCATGATGACAACTTGTAAGTAATTAGCGGCAATAACTGCGCGGCTTGAGATTGCAACGCTTGTATAATAGACGGATTACTGGCACTATTTTCCATGGTATTATTTTTCATATGACCAGTTTCTCATGATATAGCGAAGCCTTTATCAAACCGCTATTCCTAATTTAAAATTCTTAATTTAAACGCACCCTTAACTGTTAGAGTCATTATGTCGCAACCAGCCAATTCATCTAAGCCTTTTTGCTCATCCGAAGCAGCCAACCCATCTGCTCATTATGCCTTGCCCGCACCTTTATTAGACCTCCTCAGTCAATACCTGCAAGAGCAAGTCACGCCAACCATCGAGATTGACCCTGTCCAGCTCGCTTATCGCTGGGTCGGTGGACGCACCGGTCATTTGAAACCTTTAGCGGTCAATCTGTTTTTGAGCTTGGATGATTTACACGGTATCGACACACAAAAGTCGAAACTGGTACAAAACACGCGCCAGTTCCTAAAAGGCTACCCTGCCAATCACGTGCTGATGACGGGTACACGCGGTGCAGGTAAATCATCACTGATTCGCGCCTTACTACAAGCTTATCATAGCGAAGGCTTGCGCATTATTGAGATTGCTCGTGATGATCTACAAGTGTTAGACAAGATTCGTGCAGCGATCAATGAGCTGCCCGCAGATTGTAGTTGTCGCTATGTGGTCTACTGTGACGACTTGGCATTTGATGGTCAAGATGAGAGTTATCGCGCCCTAAAAAGCGTGCTTGATGGCTCGCTCGACTCTGAGCAAGACAAACTGCTGGTCTATGCCACTAGTAATCGCCGTCGTCTCCTACCGCAGATGATGAAGGACAATATTGATATCTACAATGGGCAGACGGATGAAGTCAACCCCTATGAAGCCATTGATGAAACCGTGTCGTTATCGGATCGATTTGGCTTATCATTGACCTTTCATCCCATGGATCAGACGACTTATTTACAGATTGTTCAGCACTATCTGGGTTTAGAGCAACAGAAAATTTCAGCCAGTATTGATACTGGTACTAATATTGACCTTGATTTGGCAGGTGAAAATTTGCCTGATACTATCAGAGCGGATGCTTTACGCTGGGCATCAGAACGCGGTGGGCGCTCGGGACGGGTCGCTTATCAATTCAGTCGTTATTGGAGCGGAAAAACGCAATTGGCTTTCGCAGATAGTCAATTGGTAAATAACAAGCTATAAATCATGTCTCATTGCTGCGTGCAGAGCCTAGATACTGCACGCGATTCTCATCTTGACTGCCCTCTTGGTTGCTTATCGAGTCAACTGCACCATCAACTGTATATTGAGCAAAATCTGCTGCCAACCAGAGATTGCCTTGATACACACGTTGCGCATCTAAGCGAATATGCCCCATGTTTGCCGTACTGCTATCTGGGTTATCAAAGCTTTGATAACGTGCGCTAAAATGGGTCAAAATCAAATTCTTAAGCCCGATATCTTGAGCAAATTTGCCCACCAATTGCGCACTACTATGCATGGGATCAAAGTCTGGATTTTTGGCTTGAATCTTAGTCAACACCTCGTGCGTATATGTCGCTTCATGCACCAGTAAATCAGTATCGACCAACGCAGAGGTGAGACAAGCTGGCGTATCGTTATCTCCCGCTACCACTATCCGTGTGCGCTTAGCGTCATTATTGACATAATCTGCTGAGCGCAGCTCACGACCATCTTCGGTCATGACATCTGTACCTTGCTGCAGTTTGCCCCACAGTGCACTTGCTGGAATGCCGTCTGCGGTCAACTTATCCGTATTAAGCGTGCGCTGACTGATAGTCTGAGTGATACCAAAACCATGAGAGGCGACGCGATGTGATAGCAGTGTGATATCAATATCAAGCTGATGCTGGCTGTCTAAACTGATACTTACCTGACTGTTACTCCCACTATCTGGAGACAATAACTCTTCAATCGCCATAAAATTGATGGCAAAGGGCAAATACAACTCTGTGGGGGCGGTAATAGCTTCAAGCAATGTAGCGATGGCTTTTGGTGCGATAAGCATCAACGGTTCGCGGCGTCCAGACATAGCCGCACTCGCCAGCAATCCTGGCAAACCATAGCAATGGTCGCCATGCACATGGGTAATACAAATGGCAGTTAATTGATGTAAGGAGAGCTTGGTGTGCAGCAATTGCTGCTGCGTACCTTCACCGCAATCAATCAATAGCCAAGGACGCGATTTTTTAGGCTGCTGACTAGCGCCCGATGAATAAGGATTCAAGCATTCGATCGCTAAGGCAGTGACATTGCGCTGTTTGGTTGGCACCCCTGCTGAAGTACCTAAAAAGGTCAGTTTGAGCATGATTTAGCACTCATAATACAAAATTATTAATGAATAATACGGCTTATGATAGTTGGCATATCATGGTTCGGTCGCCTGCTACCATCTGCCCACCATTGGCAGTACATTCATTGACCATATTGGACTCATAAGACTTCCAACCACCATAAAAGCTCGCTACACATAGCAGCACGACCAGCAGTTTTTGTGACCACGCTTTGATAGACACCTGCTGGCTATTGATTTCTTGACGAGCAAGCGATGGGTTAGTATTGACATCGGTATCGATGCTTTTGTTATCAGATTTATTCAGATCAGACATTACTTTATCCTAAAAAGGTTTTGTCTATGCATAAACAAAACCTTTTATCAAAATATTAAATCAAGCGCTTATACATGTGTAAACGCCAGCAACTAGAACTTAAGACGACCGCCCTTTTCTTCTGCGCTCTTAAAGGCATCACGCTCTTCACAGCGTTTTAGCCAATTTAAAATATTGGTATATTTATTCTTATCTAAGCCCGGACCAGCATTGGCACCTACTACCGCTAGATGCATTTGAATGTCGGCGGCGCTAAAATCTTCACCAGCGAACCAATGATTGTCCTGTAGATGCTGCTCCATCATGTCGAGTATTTTATTTAAGCTGTTAGCAATCATACTTTTTTCGACTTTTGCTTTGATGCCCTTGCTAATGGGCTTGATCAACATCGGCGATTGCTCAACCACTTTGGTGAACACCAATCGCATGATGAGCGGTGGCATCACAGACGCTTCAGCGAAATGCAACCAAAACGTATAAGCTTCCCACGCTGCTTCATTGTCATCGGCAGGTTTGAACTGATGGGCTTTATCATAATGCTTGAGTAGATATTCGATGATAAACCCTGACTCAATCAGCGGGCGACCATCCACTTCCAATATCGGTGCATGACCGATCGGATGTATGGCTTTTAGACTCTCAGGCGCGCGGTAAGCTTTATTGCGCTCATAGCACGTCAGTTGATAGTCGGCTTTGAGCTCTTCTAATAACCATAAAATGCGAAACGAGCGTGAGTTTGCTAAATGATGAAGGTGTAACATAAACCATCCTAGTAATAAGTAATTGTGAATTCGCTATACTATTTTAGGGTGTGTCCTCATTCTGAACATGGTGATAAAAATGAGATAAATTGCAGCCAAACGAGGAAAGTAGCACAGATAATATCGAGATATTAACCAGCTATTTGACACAGTTTGGCAAGATTTAGCCATTTTTAACCCATTTAGGTATTTTCGTTCAGCTTGAGGACACGCCCTAGATATCATGTGCCAAATTAGGTCGAGCGTGATACTGCTGCTACTGATAATAGCGTACTTAACTCGGCTTTGACACCACAACTGTGTAGAGTAGTTACGAAAAATAATGCCTACCAAGTCAACTTTGATTTTACAACGACACCTGCTTACTTGGCATGAAGCACTTCTATTTTTCGCGTCATTTTGTCTATTTTTTGCTGATACTTCTTAATCTTACGAAAACGATGCGCGGCCAACACGCCTTTAATACGGCGATTTTCTAGGCGACGGCGTGGTGGAAAGCTGCCCACTTGTGGCTCATTGTAGCCATGTAAGCGGTCATCACGTTTGCGTCCCAAGTAACCCAGCGCACTATCAGCGATCATAATAAGCAATGCCACAAAAATCATGCTGTACATCAGCATGGATCCACCATCATGTAAGTTACGATCCAAAATCGCGATTGAGAATACGAACAAAAATATCGGCTCAAGGTAGCACAACGTTCCAAACAACGAGACTGGCAATTTCTGACTCGCTATCATCGTCAGTGACATCGCAGCGGTACTGATAATGCCTAATAACGGCAACAGATACCAAAGCTTGTGGTTAGTTATTGCTACTTCAAAACCACCATTCATATACAGCGCGACCAGTACAACGGGCAACAACAGCACAAGATCTGAGATAAGACCAGTAATAGGCGGCACTGCCAGCTTGCGACGTAGTAGATAGTAAGGAGGATAACCCAAGCAAACAAACAAAGTTGCCCAAGAGATAGCACCATATTCAAAGATATCATAAGCGATACCAAGACCCGCACATACAATGGCAGCCCACTGAAGTAAGCTCATATCCTCATTATAAAAAAATCGACCAACGACGATCATAATCATTGGATATAAAAAGTAACCCAACGTCACTTCAAGCCCCAAACCATTCACTGGCGCCCACATAAATATCCAGATTTGTGCGCCCAAAATTGGGGTGGGCAATATAAATAAAACCCACTCTTTGGCGTTTTTTAATGTTTTTAAATAGTCAAAAATATGCTGCCATTGTTTTAATACACTTACCAATAGCACCAAACTAAAAAACATCGTTAGCACACGCCACGAAGCGACCTGCGTACCTGATAACGGTTGCAGCAGCAAGCTGAATAAGAACAGCAGAGAGTATAAGAAATTTGCAGCCACAGCAGTAATTGTACCCTGCGAGGTTTGGTTAGTAGTCAGCATCACAGCAGCCTTTAGAGATTGGGGCACATCCTTGGCAATTTTAAAAAAAACAAAAGCCTCAGACGAGAACGTCTGAGGCTTTTGCATATAAGGTCGTCGCGCAATCCAAGATCAACGCTTTTGATATGTCGTGCTTATATCATGGGCAGCATTATGTCAAAGTCAGAATAGATAAGCAATGCCACTGTTCATCTACTGACTTAACTTCTGCCATGAGTCAATTTAATGCACGTAAGTGCTTATTTTAAATCAAGTTGCTCAATTTTTTGCTGTATCTTATTCATCTTTTTTTGGTAACGACGTATCTTGCGAAAACGATGCGCTTTTAGTACGCCATCGATACGCTGATTGATAAAATGGCGGCGCGGTGGGAAACCGCCTACTTGTGGCTCTCTATAACCATAAAGATGATCGTTACGACGACGAACCAGATAGCCTGTAGCACTATCAACCATCATGACCAGTAGCGCAAGTGTAATCATGCCATACATAAAGAGCGAACCGCCTTCATCAAGGTTTTGACTCAGAACCGTAATGGATAATACAAACAACAGCATCGGCTCTATATAGCTTAACGCGCCAAACAGTGACACGGGCAGCTTACTACTCGCAATCATCGTCAGTGACATCGCAAGCGCGCTAAAGGCACCAAGTAGCGGCAATAGATACCAAAACTTCATCTCTTGTGCCGCAACGTCAAAACCACCAGTCACATAAAGTATGATGAGCACTACTGGCGTCAGCAGAGTCAAATCAAACAACAGCCCCGTCACTGGTGGCACAGCAAGTGTACGACGCAACAGATAATAAGGGGGGTAGCCCAAGCACACAAACAGCGTCACCCAAGATACCGAACCATACTGAAAAATATCGTAACCGATGCCCAACGCTGCGAATAGTGCGGCTGCCCACTGTAGGACGCTCATATGCTCATGGTAAAAAAATCGACCAAGCACAATCATCACAAGCGGCAATAAAAAATAACCCAGCGTGACGTCCAGACCAAACCCATTGACAGGCGCCCACATAAACAACCAAATCTGTCCACCTAAAATCGGTGCAGGCAATATAAATATCAACCATTCTTTCAGTGTCTTTAGCGTTTTTATATAATCAAAGACATGCTGCCACTGCTTGGTCAAACTAAGCAATATTACCAAACTTAATAGCATCATAAGGACACGCCATGATGCTACCTGTGTCCCCGTTAAGGGCAACATAAACAGCCCAAATACAAACATCATCGAAAATAAAAAGCTTGATGATACCGATGCGACAGTTCCCTGAAAAGTTTGATTGGTCGTAAGCATAACAACAGCCTTAAAAATAGAACCTTATTTACATTATTGAGAAAAATGAGAATCAAAAAATAAAAACCTCCGACGATAACGTCAGAGGCTTTTTTTAGAACAATCATATAAGACTAGGGCGTGTCATCATTTAGATTGTGAGGCTTAAAATGAGGAAAATTGCAGCCAAACAAGAAAGAAATTGCCGTAAATATGAACATATTGACAAGATT